>NZ_FOOQ01000005.1 GCF_900113245.1 Halopelagius inordinatus | reverse complement strand
TCTCTGAATTCGAGTACCGTAGTCGAGAACCGTTTCGCGCGAGCGCACTCGTTCAGTTCACCGGCGTCTGCCTCCTCGTGGTGAGTGTGTCGTATCTGTCCGAAGCGGCGTTTTCGACCACCGAGAGAAGGGGCGTCTTACTCGACGTACAACGACGCGGCGACCACGGAAAACCCGACGGCGGTCAGGACGCTCTCGACGACGAGGGCGTAGTCGGAGTCGACGGCGAGCAACTGGTCGACGACGCCCGCCGTCAGCGACCCGAGAGTGACGACGGCGAATCCGACGAAAAGCGCCCGCAACGCGGGTCTTCCGGTCCGACGGAACGCCTTCCACGTGACGTACGTCACCAGACCGCCGAGAACGAGCGTCACCGTCTTGGCGGCGACCACCGCGAACGCCAGCGTCGGGTCCGTCGTCATCGTCCATCACGCTCCGCTCTAACCTCGGACCACAGGTCGGCTAACTGGTCTGCGGCGGTTTCCGCGCCCTGCTCGACTTCGACGCTCAACTCGCGTTCGTCGGTCCCGTCGTCCACCGAGAGGACGACTCGGTCGAAGGTGAGTCGATACGTCGCCGCGTCGCCCGGACGAAGTTGCTTCTCCGCGAGGTTCGCTTCGACGAGTCGTTCGAGTTTCCGGTACACCGTCGAACGAGGTAGACCGCAGGCGTCGCCTATCTCGTCGGCCGTCATCGGGCGGTCCATCCGTTCGACCATTCGCTGACAGTCGTCGTCGTTCAACACGCCGAACACCGACCCCGGGTTCGGCGAGAACGCGTCCGCGAGGGGGTTCGAACTCATCTGTCTCTCCGTCTGCCGGTTGTCGTCTCGGTTCTCTGCCGGTCGTTCGCCACGCGGGTCCGGTTCGGTGGCAGGGTTACGCCTCGTCGGCCCGAACGCGGACGCGACTGACGTGGCCGCCGCACCCGCAGCGTTCGACGTACTCCCACTCTACGTCGTGGTCGCTCGCTTCGAGTTCCTCGTAGAGGTACGTCTCCGGGTGGCCGTTGTCGCCGTGCGTGACGAGGTTGACGTGGTTCCCCGCCGTCGTGTGAGAAACGGCGTCTAACGCCTGCCGGACCACGAGTTCTCTGTCGTCGGCGTGGACGGGTTGTTCGAGGTTCGCGGACCACGAGTTGTCGTGGACGCGGTCCGTGACCGGTTCGACCGATTCGCTCGCCTCGCCGTGTTCTGCGTCGCTCATACGTGAACGTGGGGCCCGACGCCCCCTGAACGCTCGCCCGAACACGTTCGGGTCTCACTGGTCCGAGTCCAGATACTCCTTGATGACGCGCCCCTCCGCGCGGTGGAGTTTCTCGCTCGTCGTGGACTTTGCGAGTCCGACTTTCTCCGCGAGTTCGGTCAGCGTACAGCGTCGCGGCGAATCGTAGTAGCCCGCGTCCGCGGCCGTTTCGAGGAGTCCGCGCTGGTCGTCGGTCAGGAGCGACTCCATCTCGACGGTCTGTTTGACCGACCGGAGGTCGAAGGGGATTCCGAACGCCTCGAACTGTTCGCCGAGTTCCGAGAGGCGGCCCCGCGAGGCGGTCACTTCGAGTTCGGCTTCCCCGTCGCGGATGGCGATGGGGAGTTCGAGGGGGACGCCCGCCTCGCGGATGGACAAGAGCAACAGCGGTTCCGTCGTCTCGAACTGGACGAGGGCGGCGTCCTCGCGCACTTCGAGCAGGTTCGTCGAGACGACGCGGTCGTCGGCGTTCATCTCCGCGACGACTGCGTCGAGGTTCGACCCCGACAGTTCGACGAGGCCGACGCCCGTCTCCTCTGACGGCATCGCGGCCAGAACCTCGAACGTCACGTCGGGGTTCGACGTCGAGAGTTCGGACACCCACGTCTGCTTCGGCAGCGTTATGGCGAGCGTGGCTCGGGGCATGGCTGAACCTTTTCACTCCCTCTGAAAGTAGTTGCGGACGGTCGCCGCGTCGCCGCCCGTCGCTGCCGCGACGACGCACGCCGTCGGGTCCCGTAACGCGTCGACGAGGCGGTGTGAGAGCCGTTCGACCGTCCGTCGCTGTTCTGCCGTCAACTCCCCGTGCGCCTCCAACCGCCGGAGCGCCCGACGGGTCTGTTCGCGGCGCATCCGCTCTCTTGGGGCCGCGTCGTCCGCCTCGGCGAGTTCGTCGGTATCGACCGACGATTCGACGCTCGCGGTCACGACTCCGTCCTCCTTTCCGCCGCGGGCATCGGCCCGTCGTACCCCTGCGGAACGTGCGGGCAGAGGGGGTCGCTCCCGAGGGGGTCGCCCGTGTGAGCGTAGGCGCGAGAGCGACTCCCGCCGCAGAGCGCCTTGAACCGACACGCGCCGCACTTCCCGCGGAGGCGGTCCCTGTCGCGGAGCGACCGAAACAGCTCCGACTCCCGGTAGCGTTCGACCACGTCGTCCTCGCGGACGTTGCCGACCGACTCCGGGAGAAAGCCCGACGGGAAGATGTCGCCGGTGTGGCTCACGAACGCGAACCCGTCGCCCGCGACGATGCCCCGCCGCCGGGAGACGGGCGACGGAGAACCGGTTTTCTCTACGTCCTCCCCGTTCTCCCGTCGCCGTTGGACGCGGACGCGGCGGTAGTGGGGCGCTTCCGTCGTCTTGAGTCCGAACGACTCCTCGTCTCCCACCTCCGCGAGCCACTTCATCACCTCGTCTGCTCGGTCCGGGGCCACCGGGTCGAGACGTTTCCCTCGGCCGACGGGGACGAGGAAGAAGACGGACCACATCGCCGCTCCGAGGTCCGAGACGGTGTGGCGGATGCCCGGCAGTTCGTTTACCGTGCGGCGACAGACTGTCGTGTTCACCTGTAGCGGAATCCCCGCATCTCGGGCGAACTCGGCGGCCGCGAGCGTCTCGTCGAAACTTCCCCGTTCGCCGCGGAAATCGTCGTGCGCCGCCGGGTTCGCCCCGTCGATGCTCAGGGCCATCCGCTTCAGTCCGGCGTCTGCGAGTTCCGCGACGCGTCCGCGCGTGAGAGATGACGTCCCCGACGGCGTCAGCGTCACTCGCAGGCCGATGTCGCTCCCGTAGGCGACGAGTTCGGCGATATCGTCTCGGGCCAACGGGTCGCCGCCCGAGAGGACGACGAGTTGCCCCTCGCCGAACGCCCGCGCCCTGTCGAGGAGGCGCTTTCCCTCTTCTGTGGTCAGTTCGTCCGGATGCCGGTTCGGTCGCGCGTCGGCGCGGCAGTGGTCGCAGGCGAGTTCGCACGCCTGCGTCACCTCCCAGACGAGGACGAACGGACGCTCGTCCGTGTCCACGCCGCCGTGCGGCGGTTTCGGCCCGTCTCCCGAGGCGGAGTCGTCTCGTGACATGGTAGGACAGACGCCGAGTGGGCGTCGGTGAAACGGTCAGTCGGACGCTCCCTCTCTCCTTTCCCGAATATGTTCGGCGAGGGGGCGACGGCCCCGGCTATCGGCCGGACGCCGAGGGCGACGGCGGCCGCTTGCGTTCCTTGCCGGTGACGTACGGAATCCCCAAGACGGCGGCCACTATCGACGCGCCGAACCCGAGCGTCAGGTAGTCGCCGAGACGGTCCGACGGGGGCGTTCCCTCCGCGGCACCGCCGTCGCTCACCACGACGGCACCTTTCATGCCGAGGGCTTCGTGCGGCGGGCAGGCGTACGTGTGTATACCGCCGGATGCGAACGTGTGCTCGAAGGTGTGACCCGCCTCCGCGACCATCTCGCTCTCGAACGATCCGTCGGTGGCGGTCACCGAGTGCATCCCGGACCCCGTCCACTCCCAGACGACTGTGGTTCCGGGACTCACCCGTATCGCCGGCGGGTCGAACGCGAACGCGCCGCCGTTCCCCGGCGCGCCGACGGAGACGGTGACGGTGCTCTCTCCTCTCCGTTCCGCCGTCGATTCGTAGTTGCCGACGTTGTCGAACCACCCCTCGTAGTTCGGTTCGCTGGACCGGCCGCCGGGGTCCGAACTCGCGGGCGCGCCTCCGACATCGACGTCGCCGACGTCGCCGACCAGCACCGCCCCTTTCATCCCCATCGCTCGGTGCGGCATACAGTAGTACGTTGTCACGCCCTCGTTCTCGAAGGCGTGTTCGAAGGTATGGCCCGCGTCGCCGGCCATCTCGCTCTCGAACGACCCGTCGGACGCTTCGACGTTGTGGCTGCCACCCTCGCCGGTCCACTCCCAGACGACGGTCGTACCGGGGTCGACGTTGATGGCGGCCGGACCGAAGCCGAACCCGCCGCCGTTGGCTTCGGCACCGACGGCGACGGTCACCTCCGCGTGTCCCGTCGCGTCGGCGACGCCGTCGTAGTTGTCGACGCCCTCGAACCACGCGGCGATATCGACGGGGTCCGCGGTCGATTGGGCGCTTGCGGTTCCGGGCGCGAGACCGGTGCTCAGCAGTACGCCTGCGGTTCCGGCGAGGAACGTTCGGCGGTCGACGTGCAGTGGTTGTGTGGTCATGGCTCTGTCTCTCTGATTACCCTCTGTAGCCTGCGTAGTCCATCAACTGAGCGAAGATGTCCGTCTTCATCGCGGGCGTGTAGACGACGCCCGTGAGCATCCCGCCGGGGTAGGAACTGCCGTTTCGGACGTGGTCCACCTTGTGACAGTGGACGAGGTAGATGCCGGGGTCGGCGTCCGCCTCGAACTCGATGGTGTAGCGTTCGGCCGGTGCGATGTTGACGACGTCTTGGAGGAGTTGCATCTCCTCGGGGAGGGCGCTTCCGTCCTTCTCGACGATTTTGAACCGGTGGTTGTGGATGTGCATCGGGTGGGACATGAACCCCGCGTTCACCCAGTGGATTCGCACCGTGTCGCCGGGGTCGACGATGATGGGCGACCCCTCCTCGGGGTGGAGGGTGTACGGCGCGGACCGACCGTTGAGGGTGAACGCGTCCGCCGTTCGGGCGGTGAGGTCGTACGCCGCGTCCTCGCCGCCGTACATCCGCGAGAGACGCGTGTCCCACTCTCTGACCGTCGTGAAGTACTCCTTGTCGGCCTCCTCGTACCCCTCGGGGTCCACGCGGAGGATGCCGTACATCCCCATCTCCATGTGGAAGGGGGTGTTGAAGTGACAGTGGTACAGATGCGTCCCGGCGACGTTCGCGGGGATGGTGTAGGTGTGTTTCTCGCCCGGTTCGACCAGTACACCCGTCGTCGTCGGCACGCCGTCGTTCTCCCACGTCTTGCGGACGCCGTGGAAATGCAGCGTGTGCGGCATCTGGCTCTCGGTGTTGTCGAGCGTAATTTTCAGCGTCTGGCCCTCGGTACACCGGAGTATCGGGCCCGGAACGCTCGGCGTTCCGTCGTTCGCTTGGAACGCCCAGACGACGGGCAGATTCACCGGGCCGCCCATCGTATCGCCGGGGTGAAGCGAGTGCCGGGCGTGAACCGAACGGAGGGTGACCTCTCCGCCGAGTTCGTCTAAATCGACGACTTCGGGTTTGCTGGTCCGAGGGAGGGTCTGTTCCGTCGTCGCCTGTCGGTTCGTCGTCGACGAGGGCATCGCCGTCGGGGCGGCCACGCACCCGGCGAGAGACCCGGCGCCGACGGCACCGGTCGCCGCGAGGAATTCTCTGCGCGAAACGCCGGTTCCGGGCGCGCCGATTTGGGAACTCATAGTACGTCTGACCCTCCGAACCTCGGGAGAATATATACTAAAGCTGCTTCTCGAACTTCGAGAAACACCGCGCCTCAGCCCACTCTAACGGGTAAAACGCGGATGCAGCGCTCGGAGATGTTGCGACTCGGCGACCGGTCGTTTCTCCCGAACAACACTTAAGATGCGATCCCGTGTTGTGGAAGGTCACGGTAACACCTGACACAGAGCCATGATCGAACTACCACCGCGGATTCGGCGCGACGGAGGCCGGTCGAGGACCGCCGCCGGGAGACACCCCGCGAGGGCGAACGACCGCCCTCCGCGACTGCGAGGGAGGCCCGAGAGACGACAGGGTGTTCGTTCCGCCGACGTCGGGGTGGCCACGACGAAACTCGAACGCGACCACACGGAGACCAGATGAATCTGACATCGACCATCACCGGTTCGACGCGGACGTTCGACTCGATTCGAGAGTTGCTCGCGAAAGCGAACGAGGAGAAGACGGGCGACGAACTGGCGGGAATCGCGGCCGACTCCGAGGCGGAACGCGTCGCCGCGAAGGACGCGCTCAGCCGTCTCTCGCTCGAAGAACTCCGGCAGTCTCCGGTCGTCCCGTACGAGGACGACGAGGTGACCCGAGTCATCCAAGACGCCGTCGACGAGGCGGCGTACGAGAAAATCAGAGACTGGACCGTCTCCGACCTCAGGGAGTTTCTCGTGGACGAACGGACCCGAAGCGACGATATCGCCGAGATTCGCCCCGGCCTGACGAGCGAGATGATAGCCGCCGCCGCGAAGGTCATGTCCAACATGGACCTGATTCAGGCGTCCTCGAAGATGCAGGTCACCGCTCGGTGTAACAACACCGTCGGAACGGAGGGGACGCTCTCGTTTCGACTCCAGCCGAACGACCCGACGGACGACGTAGAGAGCATCCGGCACTCGATACGAGAAGGGCTCTCCTACGGCGTCGGCGACGCCGTTATCGGCATCAACCCGGTCGAAGACAACGCCGAACGGACGAAACGGCTGCTCGACGTGACAAAGGAGTTCATCGAGACGTGGAAGATTCCGACGCAGAACTGCGTCCTCTCTCACCTCTCGACCCAACTCGAAGCCGTCGAGAACGGCGCTCGCGCCGACTTGCTGTTCCAGAGTCTCGCGGGGACCGAAGCGGGCAACGAGGGGTTCGGTATCGACGTCGAACTCCTCGACGAGGCGTACGAGTTCGGCGCCGAACGCTGTACCGCGTCCGGCCCGAACTTCATGTACTTCGAGACCGGACAGGGCTCCGAACTCTCGAGCGACGCTCACGCGGGCGTCGACCAGGTCACCTTGGAAGCGCGGTGTTACGGCCTCGCCAAGCGGTACGACCCGTTCCTCGTGAACACCGTCGTCGGATTCATCGGCCCCGAGTATCTCTACGACGGAACGCAGGTCACCAGAGCGGGGTTGGAAGACGTGTTCATGGGCAAACTCACCGGCGTTCCGATGGGCATCGACGCCTGTTACACCAACCACATCCAAGCGGACCAAAACGACATCGAGAACGTGGCGGTGTTGCTGACCGCCGCCGGTTCGAACTACTTCATCACCGTTCCGATGGGCGACGACACGATGCTCAACTATCAATCGAACAGCTACCACGACGCCTCCGCGCTGTGGGACATCTTCGACATGCGGCCGGCTCCGGAGTTCGAGGCGTGGTTGGAGTCGGTGGGCATCATGGAGGACGGACGACTGACCGCCAGCGCCGGCGACCCGACGGTCTTCTTGGAGCCATGAGCGACTCACAACCCCCGCACGTCAACGACCCGAACGACGAACAGGCGCTCGAACGGATAGCCGACGCGACGCCCTCTCGACTCGGCGTCGGGAGAAGTGGCACCCGTCCGCGCACGTCGTCGGTGCTGTCGTTTCGCGCGGACCACGCCCGCGCCCGCGACGCCGTCCTGACGCAGGTGTCCGACGAGGCCATCGAGGAGGCGGGATTGCTCCGAATTCAGAGCCGAGTGTCGGACCAAGACGAGTACCTCGCTCGCCCGGATTTGGGACGCCAGATAGACGACGACACCGCGGCGAGGATTCGAGACGAGTGCGTGCGAAACCCCGACGTCCAGATAGTCGTCTGCGACGGGCTGAGTTCGACGGCCGTCGAGACGAACGTATCCGACCTCCTGCCGATGCTCGTGGACGGACTCGAACAGCGGGGGTTCGAGGTCGGTACGCCCCTGTTCGTGAAGTTCGGCCGGGTGGACGTGATGGACGCCATCGGCGAGACGCTCGGCGCGACGAGCGTCGTGAACCTCGTCGGCGAACGTCCCGGGTTGAACACGGCACAGAGCCTGAGCGCGTACTTCGTCTACGAACCCCGAGAGGGGAAACCGACGGCGAAGAAGTCGGTCATCTCGAACATCCACGACGACGGACTCCCGGCGGTCGAAGCGGGCGCGCAGATACTCAGCCTCGTCGAGAGAGCGCACGAAAAGCAGGGGAGCGGCATTGACCTCTCCTGAGGCCGACCCGCAGCATGTCCGGTAGCGACCCCGCGACGCTGACGAGCGTCGGCATCGACGTCGGGACGACGACGACGCAACTCGTCGTCAGCGAACTCTCCGTTTCGGCGTCCGGAATCGGAGCCGTCGCGGTCGAAATCGGCGACGTGAACGTCGTCTACCGAGGCGAGGTTCACGAGACGCCGTTGCTGGACCGACGAACGCTCGACGTGGACGCCGTCGAGGAGGTAGTCGAGTCGGAACTCCGCCTCGCGGGCCACTCGCCGTCGTCCATCGACAGCGGTGCGGTCATCGTCACCGGCGAGTCGGCGTACAAGCGGAACGCCGAAGAACTGGTCAACGCCGTCGCCGAAGACAGCGGTGACTTCGTCGTCGCCGCGGCGGGCCCGGAACTGGAGTCCGTCCTGGCCGGGAAGGGGTCCGGTGCCGCGGCGTGGGCGGCGGACGGCGGACGGACGATACTGAACGTCGACGTCGGCGGCGGAACCACCAACATGTGCCTGTTCTCGGGCGAGGAGGCGGTCGAAACGCGCTGTCTCTCCGTCGGCGGTCGGCTACTTCGGTTCGACGAGTCCGGCGTCGTGACCCGCATCTCACCCCCCGCAGAGCGGTTGTGCGAACGGTACGACGTCGACGTCGCGGTCGGTTCACGGCCGAGCGCCGACGAACTCTCGCGTCTCGCGACTGCGATGACGGACGCGATATTCGACGTGATTCGCGGCGGCTCGGTGGAACCCGTCACCGAGTCGCTGACCATCGGGGCGAGCGAGTACTCCGAGGGCGGCGTCGATGCCGTCGCGTTCAGCGGCGGCGTCGGACGGTTGGCTTCGGACGCCGACCGGACGCCCTCTCGCTCTCCGTTCGAGTTCGGCGACTTCGGGGTGTTTCTGGCCTCCGCGATTCGGGAGCGAATCGAGACGAGTTCGCTCTCCGTTCGCCGTCCGGACGAGGATATCAGAGCCACGGTCATCGGGGCCGGAACCCGGACGACGTCGTTCAGCGGTACGACGACTCACGTAGACCGGTCGATGCTCCCGGTGAAGAACCTCCCTGTCGTCGAAGCGCCTCCGGTCGAAGTGAGCCACGAGTCCGAGGAGATAGCCGCCCTGTTGCGGACCTGTTTCGACAGGGGGCGGGAGTTGTACGACGCGAACGACGAGACGCCGTTCGTCCTGTATCTGCCGTCGGTCGAACCGCTGAGCTACGACCGAATCGTCTCGCTCGCGCGCGCAATCGCTCGGGCGTACGAGACGCAGTTCGACAGCGACGTTCCCCGAATCGTCCTCACGAGGCAGAACTGCGCGAAGGCGCTCGGACAGCAACTCCAGCGGGAAGGTTCGGACGCGCCGTCTCTCGTCGTCGACGAAATCGCCGCTTCGGACGGCGACTACCTCGATATCGGCAGACCGGTCTCGACGGGAGAGGCGGTTCCGGTGGTCGTCAAATCGCTGGCGTTCGGAGCCTAACAACCGGAAACGAACGCGGGCGCGGGCGCTCGCAGGAACTGACGTCCGAATCGAGAAGGAGAGTTCGTCCCGCCGAGGGGAGAGTCGCCGTCGACTCACGCGTCGTTACGGGTCAGGGTCGAACACCTCTGGGTTGTCCTCGCCTTCGGCGCGGACGATGCTCAGACAGCCTTTGCGGGCGACGCGACTGAGCGAGTGGTCCACGAGTTTGTAGTCGCCCGGGACGGGGAAGTCCATCGTCGTGATGGCGGTACTCCCCGGCGGGACCAGTCGCGTCTGGATGTGGCGTTGCGGGTCGTTACTCAGCGACCCCTCGGGGTAGAGTTTCTCCCAGACGTTGCCGATGGGGTGGAAACTGCTCCCGAGGTTCGGCCCGCCGGTGACGAAGAACACGCGGGCGGTGTCTCCCGTCTCGACGGTGGCCGCGGGCCCGTACTTCTTCGGCGTCGTCGCGTACTTCTCGCCGTTCATCAACACGTACGTCGGGTCCTCGTCGGCCATCGCGTCCACCGAGAAGCCGTGTTTCCCCTCTTGGCCGGTTTCCTTGTCGGTGTACACCTCGTGTTGGCCGATGTACAGTTCCTCGTCTACCTCCTCCATGCCGTCTTTCGGTTCGACGAGGATGATACCGAACATGCCCGCCGAGATGTGCATGTCCATGTTCGGCACCGCGCAGTGGTAGATGTACGCGCCGGGGTAGGTGGCCTTGAATCGGAGTTCGGCCGTCTCGCCCGGCGCGGTCATCGTCGCTTCCGCCCCGCCCCCGGGCCCGGCGACGGCGTGGAAGTCCACGTTGTGCGGCATCGCGTTCGACTCGGGGTTCTCGAACGTCAGGTTCACCGTGTCACCCTGCCGAACCCGCACGAACGGGCCGGGTATCTGCCCCCCGTAGGTCATGAACTCGAACGTCACGCCGTCTTCTATCTCGGCCGTCACCTCCTCCGCAGTCAGCGTCACGTCCACCTCGGCTGGTTCGGTCCGCTCTATCGGACCGGGGATGTCCGTCGGGTCCGCCGCCACTCGGTCCACGGCCTGTTTCGTCTGTTGCTTCATCGTCGTTTGCTCCTGTTGGGTCTGCTCTGCGGCCGGTGCCTCCGACGCACAACCGGCGACTGCCGCCACGCCGCCGAGTCCGAGCGCCTGTAACGTCCGCCGCCGAGTAGTTTGCAGCATCGTGGTCACCTCACACCTGGACGAAAACGCCCCACCTGTTTATAGTGGACTCGCGACCGCCGAAAGATGAGACAGTATCGAAGACGTTCGGTCGTGCCGTAAAAAGGGACAGTCGCTCGGCGAACGGCCGGGTTCGGCCCGCCTCTCAGAACTCCTCGGCGGTGTCGACGCCGACGACGACGCCGACCTGGTCGTCTTCGAACCGTTCGCGCGCGTCGGCGGACGACGCGAACGCGGTTTCCGCTTGTTCCGTGTGCGCGCGAAGAAGCGCCGACTCCGTCTGCTCGCCGAACTCGAAGTCGAACTCCGCTAAGAGGGTCTTCCACTCGTCGCGGGAGACGCGGTACGCGCGGACGCCGTCTACGGTCTGGTAGTCGCCGCGCCGTTCCAACTCGGAGTGGTAGCCGATGAGCGCCGCGTTCAACTCGACGAGCGCAGTCCGCAGTTCGTCCTCGTCGAGAGCCGTCTCCGCTGCGACTCGTTTCGCCACGGACGCGTCTATCGGCGACTCCCCCGTCTCGGTGTCCGTCTCGTCGAACATGGACTCGGACGAATCGACACGGGCGGGACGGTTCGGTCTTTCGGCCCCCGGAGTCGGCCCCGGTCAGTCGTCGTCCGCGGGAGCGAAGACGACGACGGCGGTGCTCGGTTCGACGGCGCGCGGCGATATCTCGCAGTCACCACCGAACCGAGCCAGTTCCCCCGGTCGGAGTTCGAACGTCTCGTCGTCGAGCGTCAGTTCCACCCGTCCCTCGACGAGGTGGAGCACGATATCCTGCCCGGGATGGGTGTGCGGCGGGACGCGTTCGTCGGCGTCGAGAGCGAGACGCACCGTCCGCGGACGCGGCGTCTCGAACACTTCTGCGTGCGGTTCCGACTCCAGTTCTCCGAGCGACGAGATTTCGGGCATGACGGTTCGACCCTGCGTCCGCCCCTCCCTGGCAGTTTCACCGAACATGTTCGCCAGTTTCTAAGCGACTGAAAACTGTCCTTTCTGACTTTATGTACCGTATTCTTACGACTACCTGTTCATGACTGACCACATCGGCGCACCCGGCAACGGACTGTCTCGACGCGAATTTCTGGCGGCGACCGGGGCCACGGGGGCTGTCGGCGTCGCAGGTTGTGCAGCGCCGACGAACGGCGGCGCGGATGCGACGACGCAGTCGTCCGTGACGGCACAGCAGAGCGACCTTCCGACTACGTCACCCCCGCAGGTGGTGAACGTCGACGAACAGGGCGGGTCGGTGTCGCTCAAGACCGCACCCGCCTACCACGAGGTCCATCCGCTGGAGACGATGGGCGGTCCGGTCGACCTCCCGCAGGTGTGGGCGTTCCAAGCGGACGACCGAGAACCGTCCGTACCCGGCCCCATCCTCCGCACCACCGAAGGCAACGACATGGAGGTGACCTTAGACAACACGGACGGGCAACACCCCCACACCGTTCACTTCCACGGCGTCACGAAAGACTGGAAGGACGACGGCGTCCCGACGACGACGGGCATCACGGTGAACCCCGGCGAGAAACACACCTACTCCATCCCGGCGAACGTCCCCGGGACGCACTTGTATCACTGCCACTTCCAGACCCAACGCCACATCGACATGGGGATGTACGGCATCTTCCGGGTCGACCCCGAGGGGTACGAGGAGGCCGACAAGGAGTACTTCATGACGGTAAAGGAGTGGGACTCCTCGCTCAACCGGATGATGGCGGGCGAAGACGCGTCGTACAGTCCGCGCGACCGACATCCCGACGTGTTCACGGTGAACGGAAAGAGCGCGCCGCGGACGCTCCACCCCGAGGACGGGTCGCCCATCATCGTCTCGCAGGGCGATACGGTCCGCGTCCACCTCGTCAACGGCGGGTACATGAGCCACCCGATGCACATCCACAACCACCGGTTCCAGCGCGTCGAGAAAGACGGCGGCGTCGTCCCCGAGGTGGCGCGCCACGACATGGACGTGACGAACATCGCCCCCGCGGAGCGTCACACCATCGAGTTCACCGCCGACTCGCAACCGGGCATCTACCTGATGCACTGTCACAAAGTGAACCACGTGATGAACGGCACCGCCTACCCCGGCGGCATGCTCACGGGCGTGGTCTACGAGTCGGTGATGGACACCGACATCTTCGCTCAGTTGATGGAGTACGCGGGATACGAGGGAGCCTGACAATGTCCGACAGCAACGCATCCACCCTGGCGCGTCGCACCGTCCTCCGAGGTGTCGCGGGTAGCGCCGTCGCCGGCGCGGCACTCGGCTCTGCGGGGCCCGTCTCCGCGCAGTCGTCGGGCCTCGACGAGTGGTTCTCGAACACGGACAACTTCGATGGCGTCGTCGACGAGACGGGTGCCTCGGAGGTGACCGTCAGCGTCGGGTCCGAGGCCAACGGCGGCGGGTTCGGCTTCGGTCCGGCCGCTATCAACGTCGACCCCGGAACCACCGTCGTCTGGGAGTGGACCGGCAACGGCGGCAGCCACAACGTCGTCGCCGAAGACGGCTCGTTCGAGAGCGAGATGACGGGCGAGTCGGGCCACACGTTCTCCCACACCTTCGAGAGCGAAGGCGTCGTCACGTACGCCTGCGTGCCCCACAAGGCGATGGGGATGAAAGGGGCCGTCGTCGTCGGCGACGCCGCGGGCGGTGCCTCCGGGGGGTCCTCGACCACCGAGTCCGCGGAGGCGGGGGCGTCCGAGGAACTCGACGGCTGGTTCGACGGCGTGAGCAACTACGACGGCGTCGTAGACCGGACCGGTCAGCCCGAGGTGACGGTCACCGTCGGCGCGAGCGGAAACAACGGCAACTTCGCGTTCGCCCCGCCCGCCGTCCGCGTTTCGCCCGGCGCGACGGTGGTCTGGGAGTGGTCCGGCGAGGGCGGCAGTCACAACGTGGCCGCCGACGACGGGTCGTTCGAGAGCGAGATGGTCGGCGAGTCGGGACACACGTTCTCCCAGACGTTCGAGGAGGCGGGAACGTACAAGTACGTCTGCACGCCGCACGAAGCGATGGGGATGAAGGGCGCAGTCGTCGTGGACGGGTCCGCGGCGGCGGTGTCGGGAACGGGCGGTGACGGCGGCGGCATCACGGAGGAGGACTTCTGGCCCCTCTCGGTCGCCGGTAGCGCCGTCCTCGCTATCGTCTCGCCGATACTGTTCGGTGTCACCGCGTGGATAGCGGGGACCGGCGACGAACCCGCGGTCGAACACCGAGTCGGCGCGGAGAGAGACACCGACGGGCGCGTTCGGACCTGAAGACACCAGATTCGGGCGTGTTCGAGATATCCGAACCCGAACCCGAACGACGCGCGAATCGACGAGCGGTGATCGGGGTCCGCGCTCACCGCGACCGAACGTGTTCGCGACCAAGACGAGGGACCGTGCGGTCGTACCCTCGACCATGAGCGCGATTCCACCCGGCGTAGACACCGACAGTCAACCCCCGATGGAGGTTCCCCTCCGGCACTTTCTGGTCGGACTCGGATTCCTCCTCGGCGGCGTCTTCGTCGCCGTCGCCGACGCCGCCGGAACGGTCGCGGGACTGGGCGGACTCGCGTCTCTCCACCTCCTGTTGGCGGGGTGGGTCTGTCTCACCATCCTCGGCGCGATGACGCAGTTCGTCCCCGTCTGGTCCGGGGTACAGATTCACTCGCTCCGGTTGGCGAACGTCCAGTTGTGGTGCGTCGCCGTCGGCGTCGCGGGACTCGCAGCCGGGTTCTTCACCGGGCGCGTGGCGCTTCTCCCCGCCTTCGGCGCGCTCGCGCTCGTTGGATTCTGGGTGTTCGCCTACAACGTCGGCCGGACGCTTTCGACCGCCCGCCCACTCGACGTGACCGAACGCCACTTCGGTCTCGCGCTGGTGTTCTTCGCGTTCGTGACGGTTCTGGGCGTCACGCTCGCGGTCGATTTCACTCATCCCCTTCTCTCGACTGTGGGTCTCGTCCACGGAGACGTCGCCGCGGCCCACGCCACACTCGCGGTGTTCGGCGCGGTTCTCACGACGGTTCTCGGTGCCCTCTACCAACTCGCGACGATGTTCACGCAGACGGAACTCGACGAACTCGACCGGTCGATTCAGCGGTTCGAAACCGCCGCCTACCCCCTCGGCGTCGCCGTCCTCGCTTTCGGCCGACTCGTCGCCGCCGACTCCGTCGCTCGGTTCGGCGGCGTCCTCGTCGTCGCGAGTCTCCTCGGGTTCGGCGTCGTCCTCGGGCGGCGACTCCTCGCGACGAACCTCGCGTGGTCGGCGATGCTCCGCCGGTACGCCGTCGTGGCGGCGTCGACGGTGCTGTGGGCAGTCGCGGCCGCACCGTCGTGGCTCTCGTCGCCTCTCGCCGCCGACGCTCGGTTCGGCGCGCCGGGGACGATGTCGCTACTCGTCGTCGGCGTCGTCGGATTCGTCGTCCTCGGAACGCTCTACCACGTCGTCCCGTTCATCGTCTGGGAACACAGCTACGGCGACCGAATCGGCTACGAACCCGTCCCGACGATAGACGACCTGTACGACCACCGCGTCGCGGCGGCCGACTTCGTCGCGACGGTGACCGGCGGCGGACTTCTCCTTGCGGCCGACCGGTTCGGACTCCCGGGCGTCGTCCGACTGGTCGGCGGGGCGGCGGTCACAGTCGGCGTCGTCCTGTTCGCCGCGAACCTCCTCTCTGTCGTCCGCGAACACAGTCCGCGGGGCGTCGTCGGCACGATTCTGCCCCTCCCGGACGGACTCGATGACGGGCCGACCGGAACGGGCGACGACTCCCCGCCGTCGAAGTGAGTCGAGAAGCGCCCCGTCGAAACCCGCGGGGAGCGTCTCTTTCGGTCGCCGGACTCCTGAACGGCGGTCTGGAGTAAAACAGAACGTACCGTCTACAGTAGCCAATCGACGAGCCATCCGACCGCACCGACGAACAGGAGTAGGGCTCCGATCGCCGAGGTGGCCGGTTCGGGAATCAAAAACAGGACGGCGCCGACGACGATCAGCAACGAAATCAGACCCTCGTCCACGAGGCTCCCGTCGTCGTCGTCGCCGGCGCCCTCGTTACTGCGCACGGTCCCCTCTTTGCGGGCCGCAGAGGGCAAGCCCCACCCGCCACCCCACCCCCACGACGGGTAGAAGGAGAACCCTCCGGGGTCCTCGTCTCTCGCGTCCTGATCGACTCCGTAGCGACTCTCCTCGTCGTCGTACCGATCACGTGGGGAACTCACACTCGAAGGGAGGGCCGGTAGCCGGTTCCGACTTGTGACTGCGAGTGCAACGTCACTTTCCGCTCTTTCCGCGCCCTTTTCGACGTCCGAGGGGTCGAAGGGGCGAGGCGTCCGTCAGAACGGCGCGTCCGGGTCGCTATCCGCCGTTCCGTCGCCGTCGCCGTACGTCGGGAATTCCGCGCCGCCGAGGTCCGCTTCCGAGGGGTCGAGGAGTTCACCGGTGTCGCGATACTCCCTCGCGAGTTCGTCGAGTTCGTCGTCGATGGCATCGCTTCGATGGTGCATCGGGTGGACGCTTACCCGGACGAGTTCGTAGCCGTGTCGCTCCGCGAGTCCGTTCCACGCTCTGAACGACCCGACGGTGAGCGTCCGACTCTGCGGACAGAACGGCGTCGTCGGCGTGAACTCCGCTCGGAGAACCGACGGGTCGTCTCGGTCTACCGCGTACCGGTAGCCCGAATCGGGGTGTCGGTGGTCGAGGTTGAGGCGCGCGAGGTTGTAGCCGAACGTCACGTCGTAGACGCCGCGTTCTTCGAACACCTCCTCCGTCGTTCGGTGGAACGCGACGTGGTCGTCGCCGGACAGAACGTCGTGTCCCTCCAGGAACGGACCCGGTTGGGGGAGGTGTTCGGGAACGAACTCGTCGATGCCGTCGAAGGCGTCGTCGTCGGAACCGGACGATAGAGACGGGAATCCAAGCATACTCGGAACGTGTTTCTCCTCGGGTGAAGGTTTCGCCCCGAACTGGTTCGGCCGGGTCCGAACCGACGACTCGCCTCCGCCGTCCCCACCGCCCGAGCGAACGTGTTCGGCGTCGGCTTCGTAGCGGTGACGCCCCTACGAAGATATATGACCACGACCGAACCGACCCTCGACGACATCCCGACCGACGACCTACCGATTCCGCCGTCGCGTCCCGTAGAGACGCTCGACGCGCGCGAACTGCCGCCGCCGGAACCGCTCCGGACGACGCTCGAGATGCTCGCGGAACTCGACGACGAGACGGCGGTGGTCCAACTGAACGACAGGGCACCGCAGCATCTCTACCCCCGACTCGACGACCGAGGGTACGAGTACGAGACGACGGAGTGCGAGGAGGGCGTCCTCACGGCCATCTGGAAGCCGCGGGAGTGACCCCCTAAACCCGATTTTTCCGCGCGCACCGCCGCCTCGTCTCCCGCGGCCGACTCACGCTCCGTCGGGGTGGAACATCGCGGCGAAGTCGTCGAGTGCCTCGACCAACCGTGGGGTCCACCGGTTCAACACCGCGCCGTCGACGACGTGGACGCGGTCGGTTCGGACCGCCGGAAGCGACTCCCACCCCGGACGGTCCGCGAGTTCGTCGAGACGTTCCCGCGTCTCCGCGACGCCGTAACTGCAGGGAGCGACGACCACCACCTCGGGGGCGTACTCCCGCACGTCGTCCCACTCGACATCGGCGCTTCGGTCCCCGGAGGCGACGAGTCCGTACTCGCCCCCGGCCGCCGTCACGAGGTCTGGTATCCAGTTTCCGGCGACCCGAAGCGGGTCCATCCACTCGACGACGGCGACGCGCGGCCCGGCGTCGGGCGCGGCGCGCCGCACGTCCGCGACCCGGCGCAGACAGTCGTCTACCAACTCCTCGGCCCGTTGCTCTCTCCCGGTCGCTTCGCCGACCTGCCGGACGGACGCCAAAACGTCGTCGAACGTGCTCGCCGAGAGGCCGAGCACTTCGACCGAGTCGTCGTCAAGGACCTCTCGGACGAGTGTCTCGTCGACGGCGCAGACGCCGCAGACCGACTGACTCAAGACGAGGTCCGGTTCGAGCTCGGCCAGTAACGCCTCGTCGATTTCGTAGACGCCGCCGCTCTGTTCCGCTGCGCCGACCGACTCGTGCCGTTCGGCGCTCCCGTCTCCTTCGACCCGCGACCGGTCGATGACCGGGCGGTCCGCCACCGCGGGCGGGTAGTCACAGGAGTGCGAGACGGCGACCGGTTCGACGCCCAGAGCGTAGCAGATTTCGGTCCCCGATGGCGACGTCGAGACGACCCGGGGGGTCCGCGTCGTCTCGGCCGGAAACAGCGACTCGCTCATCGCCGTCTCCGTCGGAGCATCGACACCGCGCCGAACGCGGCGACGACGCTCACAGCCGAGAGGACGCCGAATCCGGGCGCGCCGGTCTCCGTCTCCGAGTCGTCGGCCGTCGCGGGCGTGTCCGTCTGTTCGGGGGTCGGTTCGGCCGTCGGCGTCGCGGTGTCCGTCGCCTCGGCGGCGGCGTACGCCTCGGGGTGGAACGTCTCGGCGAGTTTCGTCACCGCGTTCACCACGCGCGGGGCGGGCCGGTTCAGGTGTTCTATCTGGACGACGACGATTTGGTCTTCCTTCACCGCAGTCGTGCTGTTGTAGGCGTCAGTCCGCGGCACCTCCGGCGTATCGGAGTTGCGAATTATCCAGTCGGGGTCGGCGTCGACGACGAACTCGTCGTTGACCTGCTTGTAGCCGGTGATGTTCGCGTCGGCCGCGACGTTGTTTCCGCCCGCGGTTTCGATTATCGTGTGGATGAACGTCCCCTCTCCGGCGGTGTAGCCGTAGAAACTGTAGAGCACGTCCGGTCTCTCTTGGCCGTCTACCGTCTCTCGGACGACGTCGAGGTCGCGTTCCATCTCTGAGACGGTCTCCGCTGCACCCTCGCAGGCCCCGACGAGTCGTCCGACCGTCTCCACGTCGGACTGGATGTCGTCCATCGTCTCGGCCTCGCGGAAGTGATACACCGTCAGACCCACCTCGCGGAGTTGTTCGACTGTCTCCGTCCCCGTCGCGTTCGGTGCGAGAACGAGGTCCGGTTCGGCTCCGACCGCCTTCTCGACGTTCACGACGTTCTCCGACGTCGAGACGTTGATCCGAGAGTCGGCCCCGTCGAGGTTCGTCGCGTACTTCGACAGCCCGACGACTTTCTCCTTCGCGCCGATCTCCCACATGATCTGAGCCGCGCTCGGATTCACCGTCACGACCCGGGTCGGTTCCTCCGAGAGCGTCACCTCCGTCCCCGTCGCGTCGGTCACGGTGACCGGGAACGAACATTCGACCGCCGCGTCGCCGTTCGATTCGGTCGTCTCCGCGGCCGAAACCGCCCCGACCGGGGCGGCGACGACCGACAACACCAGCACTACCGTCAGAAGATACGTTCTCGTCGTGTCTCGCATCTATCTTCCGCGACGAACTAATCCAATAAAACTTTGTCTACTGCAACCTAAGTTGCTCTAATGGCCGGGAACGACTCGCTCACGACAGACGACCCCGGGGCAGTCGCCGCTTCCGCACCGGAGCGACTCGGAGACGCGGCGTCCGACTCGGCGGTACTCGCCGTCGGCGTCGGTCCGGGCAGTCCGGAGTTTCTGACCGAGAGAGCGGTCCGCGCAGTTTCGGACGCGGACGCGGTCGTGGGGTTCGGCTCCGTCCTCGACGTGGTGCGGGACCGAACGGACGCGACGCTCTACGACTGTTCCTACGACGACCAAACGGAGACGATAGCGTCGTTCGCGGACGCGGTCGCAGACGCGGACGCGCGCGGCGTCGCCGTCCTCTGGGGCGACCCGAACGTCTCCGGGCACCAGTTCGTCGGGCGCGTCGAACGCGCGGTCGAGGCTCCGGTTCGAATCGTCCCCGGCGTCTCCTCGGTACAGGTGGCGGCCGCCCGCGCGCGGACGCCGATAGACGAGTCCACCGTCGTCTCGCTTCACCGCCGCGGTGACCTCTCCGCGCATCTCGACAGACTCGCTCTCGCCGCCGCCGAGACGCACCTGCTGGTGATTCCGCGCCCGCCCGACGTGATGCCCGAGAGCGTCGCCGCGCATCTCTGCGAGGCGGGCGTCGACCCCGAGACTCCGGCGTTCGTCTTCGAACGGCTCACCTTCCCCGAAGAGACGCGGACGGAGACGACGCTCGGTTCGCTGGCCTCGGCGGACGCCGCGGCTTCCGACTCCGACGCCGAGTCGCGATTTCACCACCTGTCGATTCTGGTGGTGCGCCGATGAAGGGGTTCGTCCTCGCGGGAACGGCCTCCGGCGTCGGAAAGACGGTCGCGACCCTCGCGGTGTGTCGCGCACTCGAACGCGCGGGCCACGCGGTCCAACCCGCGAAAGCCGGTCCGGACTTCATCGACCCCTCACACCACGCCGCCGTCGTCGGTCGACCCTCCCGAACGCTCGACCCGTGGCTCGAAGGCGAAGACGGGATGCGCCGGACGTACGCCCGAGGGGAGGGCGACGTCTGCGTCGTAGAGGGAATGATGGGCCTGTACGACGGCGACACGTCGACGGCGAGAATCGCGTCGCTGTTGGACCTCCCGGTCGTCCTCGTCGTCGACGCCAGCGCGGGGATGGAGAGCGTCGCCGCGACTGCGCTCGGGTTCCGCGAGTTCGCCGCCCGGACGGGCGCGAATATCGACGTCGCGGGCGTCGTCGCGTCTCGCGCGCACGGGGGGCGGCACGCCGACGGCATCCGCGACGCACTTACAGCGGAACTGTCGTACTTCGGCCGGATTCCGCCGCGCGACGACCTGGAAATCCCCGAACGCCACCTCGGACTACACCCCGGCGACGAGGCTCCGCTACCGACCGACGCGGTGGACGCGGCGGCCGACGGCGTCCGCGCCGACGAACTTTTCGAACTCGCGCGGCGTCCCGGGTGGCTGGCGGAGTCGTCGGACGCCGACCTCCACTCGGGTTCGGAGGCCGCGGGAGGCGGAACGACCGACTCGCCGCGTCCGACCGTCGCAGTCGCCCGCGACGCCGCCTTCTGTTTCGTCTACCCCTCCACGATGGACCGCCTGCGAGCGACGGCGAACGTCGCGACGTTTGCGCCGACCGACGGCGACCCGTTGCCTCCCTGCGACGGCGTCTACCTCCCCGGCGGCTACCCGGAACTGCACGCCGAGACGCTCTCGCGGTCCGACGCACTCTCGACGCTCGCAGACCGCGCGGCGGACGGGATGCCGGTCCTCGGCGAGTGCGGCGGACTGATGGCTCTCGGCGAGTCGCTGACGACCACGGAGGGAGAGCGTCACGAGATGGCCGGCGTCCTGCCCGTCGACGTTCGGATGCGCGACCGGTATCAGGCCCTCGACCACGTGACACTCCGGGCGACGCGCGACTGCTTGACCGCTCCGTCCGGAGGGACGCTTCGGGGTCACGAGTTCCACTACTCGACGGCCGACCCCGCGTCCGACGCGACGTTCGCGTTCGAAGTCGAACGCGGAACCGGCATCGACGGATTCGACGGACTCACGGAGTACGACACGCTCGGAACGTACGCACACGTTCACGCCGAGAGCGGGGCGTTCGACCGGTTCGTCGAACGACTCTGAGACGACTACGGAGAGTTACCAATGACTGATACGAACGATACCGACCCAGACACCGTCCGACGAAACACGCCCGGCCGCGGCGTCCGACCCGACGCCGCGAGCATCGAACCGTCCGCGCCCGACGATTTCGGCCTCGTGCAAGCGTGGTGGGGCGACGGAAAGGGAAAGACCACCGCGGCGATGGGCATGGGCTTTCGCGCCGCCGGTCACGGCTACCGCGTCCACATGCTCCAGTTCATGAAAGGCGGCGCGGACTCCGTGGAGGCGGTCCGCGGCGAGTACAACGCCATCGCGGCGATGCCGGGGTTCTCCTACGAGAATCTCGGTCACTACGGGTGGGCCGGAATGGCCGACGGAAGCGACGACGAGGACCACGAAAAACGGGTGGCCGCCGGGTTCGACCGGGTGACCGAACTCGTCGACGCGGCGGGTGACGCCGACCTCACGACGCCGTTCGAACTCGACGCTCCGCCGGAGGACGGCGTCCACATGCTCGTCCTCGACGAAGTTCTGTACGCGGTCGATATGGGACTGCTCGACGAGGCGTCCGTCCTCGATTTGGTCCGAGAGAAACCCGAGAGCCTCGAACTCGTCCTCACGGGGAGCCACACCGAACCGACGTATCTCCTCGACGCCGCGGACCTCGTGACGAACGTTCGGAAGGTGAAACACCCTATCGACGAGGGACAACGGGCGCGCAAGGGGACCGAGTACTGACTCGGACGGTCGGCCGCGGTCGTTTACCCGAGCGCCCTCGAACACATAAATACATAGATCTCTCGCTGACGGGGTCGTCGCGTTCGTCGTCGGTCCTCTTCGCCACCGTCGAATCGGCAAGTACAGTTGAATATATGAACTAGTAGGGAGAATTATTAGAAAATAACTAAAATAGTGGCGTGTTCGAGGCCAAAAGGTACATTATATATGAACAGTCACGGGACGAACAGAACGCCACGGCCCCGCGAGCCGAAGCACATCCAATAACATCTGTACGCACTCCGGCGGTCCGGTAGTCGAAGCAAAAAGAATCTCGACGCCGTCGCGCTTCCGGACTCTTCGAGATCGACGCCGACGGATTCGGGCGTCATCTGTTCGGGGACGTCGACCCCTTCGCTCCGAATCTCGCCCAGTACCGGTTTGAGGTACTGTTTGAACGGTTCGGGGTTCTCGCTCATCGGGAAGTGTCCGATAGCGCCCATCTCGATGGCTTCCGCGTTCCTGCCGACTCCCTCAGCGACTTCGCGGGCGTCGTCGGGGTCGGTCGCGAAGTCGAGACGTGCGAACGGGCGCAGTTCGTGGCCGAGGAGCAGGGACGGGCGGTGTACGTCCACCGAGAGATCGGTGCCCACGCGGTACAGACCGACCCAGAAATCGGGAAACGCGTTCCGTTGCGCGCGCCCTCCGCCGGGAGGGCGATTCTCGCGCACCTCTCGGACTCCACGCGCTCAGTAGTGAGAGACGAGCACGGCGATGTCTTAGGAGCGATAAGCGTCTCCGGACCCAGACACCGACTTCGGGGTGAACCGCTCGAAAAAGAGCTTCCGAACCTCCTGCTCGGGACTGTGAACGACCTCAACATCGTCCACTCGCGAGTCGTCCCGCCCGGACGTCCGTCGGGCGTTACGCGAGTAGTTCTGTAACGGGACCGCCCTCGCTCGAACGGGCGGGGACGAACCACCGGGAATCGTTCGAACCGGTCGAACGGCTACGATTACGCTTCGAGAAACGCCACCAACCGGTCGTCGAACCGCGCCGACTCCTCGATGAACGGAACGTGACCGCTCTCCTCGAACGGGACGAACGTTCCGTTTCGCAGCACGTCCGTGGCGAGGAACTCGGCTTCGGCGAGCGTCGCGGAGTTATCGCGCGCACCGTGGAAGACGGCGCTCGGGACGTCCAGCGAGGCTAACCCGGCGCGCAGGGAGTCCGCGTCGGGGTCGACGTAGTTTTCGAGCGTCTTGATGGCCACTCGCATCGGGGTCTGCATTCCGATGGACCAGAGCCACCGGTGCGTCCACTCGTCCGTCTCCCCGCCGAACATCCCGGCGACGAACCGTTCCATCCCTCGCGGTCGATTACGCCGTTGGTTCGCCAGCATCTTCTCTATCGGGAGGTCGTTCTCTCTGTCTCCCGCCGATGCGGTCCGAGCGACGTCGGAGAAGATACTGCTCGATACGAGTGCGAGTCTGTCCAATCGGTCGGGGTGGGCCTCAGCGAACGCGGCGGCGACCGTCGCGCCGAACGACCAACCGACCAGAGCGACGGGTCCGACACCGAGTGCGTCGCAGAGAGACGCGATGTCGTCGGCGAACATCGCTGCGGTGTAGGAACTGACCGGCTTGTCGGACTCGCCGTGCCCCCGTAGGTCCGGCGTGACGACGCGGAACCCCGACTCGACGAGTGCGCAGACCTGCGACTCCCAGACCCGGTGGCTCATGCACCCGCCGTGTAGGAGAACGACCGGCGGACCGTCGCCGAGGTCCTGGCAGTACAAGGCTACGTCGTCGGTGATGCGAACTCGTCCCACGATCGGAGTAGAACGGGGCGGAGAATAAATCATGCGACGGCGCTCTCCCGTCGAGTCGGCCGCGGGTTCTAACCCGCCGGTCGATTTCTCGGGTCCGGGTTCGGCGGACATCCGTTCGGTCGATGGTGGCCGGGAGTTGTACGGTCACGCGTGGCCTCGTCGGCCACCCGGCCAGCGATTCCGCTCACTCGATATCGATGTTCTGACCCGTCTCCGAGGAGTCGACCTTCGGAAGCGTGACGCTGAGGACGCCGTTTCGGAACGTCGCGGAAACGCCGTCAGCGTCGACGGGTTCGGGGAGGCGGACCGACCGCCGCATCTGTTCTGTGGTGCGCTCTCGGCGGATGTAGTTCTCCTCACCGGTCTCGGTTTCGTTCTCTCTGTCGGCGCGAATCGTCAGTCGGTCGTCCGTACACTGGACGTCGATGTTCTCTTTGCGGAACCCGGGGAGGTCGGCGGTGACGACGAACTCGTCGCCGTGGTCCGCGAGGTCGACGTCCACCGAGTCTCGGCCGAACGCCTCCTCGCCGCCCGTCGCCCACGGGGACTGCTCGAACTGCCGGTTTATCTCCTCGACCATGCGCTCTATCTCTCGGAACGGATCTTTGTTCGGCATCATGGATATCTGGTGGCGCTTCCACCGTCGTATTCTTCGGACGCGTGCTTCTTAACCGTTTGTCTGACTGGAACGGACGATCCGAGAACGGGGTCCGGCACCGCGTCGTCACGACGCCTCCGCCGACGACTCCGCAACCGTTCGGCGGGGCGGTGCTCGTTCGATGTCCACAGTATCTGGCAAAACCCGTCGGTTACCCGAGAGTGTCGGATTCGAAATCGGGCTCGATAGTCTTCTAATTTTGACGTCTTTACTATTTTGACAGCCAAGACATTTTTGACGTCTTTAACAGTTTTGACAATTTGATGATTTTGCCATCTTTGACCGATTTACCGCCTCGCGAACGTCGCATCACCTTCGACGCCTCCCCTCTACCGGGCCGGCAGCACACCCCCGAGTACGCTAATCTTAACGGTTATTTGCTGCCCAAGAGCCTAACTGATAGAGGGGCGAAGATCGGGTGTGACCTATCAAACGACAATCGGGTGGTCGCTTTTCACGTCCGGTATCGTGTCACTCCTGTTGGCGTACCTCCCTGGAGACTCGCTGTGGTGGGGGGTCGGGCTGTTAGTGCTGGGTCTCGTCGTCCTCTACATCCGGCGCGACGACATCGGTCCGTAACGGACGGCCAGCCGCCCTTCACGACCCGTTTCGCTCGCCCCAGAGGAGCAATCCCGCCGCGACGACCAGACAGACCACGAGGCCGCCGAACGCGGCGGTGTAGTTCGCGTACGTCACGACGACGCCGACGTACGCCGGACCGACTGCGTTCGCACCGAGAAACAGCGCCCGCGCCGCGCCCAAATCCGCTCCCATGTCGCCGTCGGGCGCGTCGTCCATGATGATGGCGTCCGCGAGCGGAAATCCCGTTTTGTACCCTAACGCCAGCAGTCCGACCGACACCCACACCACCGGCGCCGAGGCGGCGACGACGAGTGCCGCCAGCGAGAGCGCCGCAAACGAGATTCCGACGACGGCGATGCCGCGGCGCGAGAACCGGTCGCCGAGTCCGCCCGCGACGGGTTTGACGGCCAACCCGACGGCGAAGACGATGGCGAACGTCGCACTCGCGAGTCCCTGCGAGAACCCCTTCGTCGTCGCCAGATACGTCGGGAGGAAGTTGATGAACCCTCCGACCATGAAGTAAAAAAGCGAGAACGCCGCGAGCGTCCGCCGTTGCGTCGGACTGGCGGCGAGTCGGCGGGCCGTCCCGCCGACGTCGAGAGAGGGGTCGCCGACGACGTACTCCTCTCGCGACCAGACGACGTAGAGGACGGTCACGAAGGCCAACACCGCCGCGACGGGAAAGAACGGTGCGCGCCACGTCGCGTAGGTAAGAGCCAGCACTGCGAGACCCGACGAGAGGAGGCCGCCGACGTCCGTCCCCGCGGCGTAGACGCCCAGCGCGCGTCCCCGTCGCTGAACGAACAGGTCCGAGAGGAGCGCGCGCGACGGAATCGCGAACAGGCCCTTCCCGAGACCCACGACGACTGCGGCGGCGACGAAGGCGGGGAGGCTCCACGCCACGCCGAACGCGAGGAATCCGACGACGAGGACGATCAGTCCGGGGACGATGAGCGTCGCGCGCGTCCACCGGTCGGAGTACTCGCCGCCCGGATACTGAGAGAGCGCGTAGACGCCTTGAAACAGCGCGAGGGCGATTCCTGCGGTCGCTTCCGTTATCTGGAGGTCCGAAATGATAGTCGGCAAGAGCGGCGAGAGGAGGAACCGGCCCGTCTGGAGGACTGCCCATCCCACCGAGACGGCCAACAGCATGCGCCCCGCGTACCCGCCGCGTAACCGCTCTTCGGTGGCCGTCGGTTGCACGTTCCCCTCTCCACGGGGAGGTTACCAGACCCTTACGGTTCGAAGGTGACGGCGGGGACGCGAGTCGTCTCTCTCCCCGTCTCACGCGCGGTTCGACATCTCCGTCTGCGAGAGACCCGAACAGTTTTCTCGCCGCCGACTGACCGGCCGATAGTGTCCGAACGAGTCCGCGCGAGTCGCCTCCGACGGGAGTTCGAAACCGCCGACGACCACGAGACGTCGGTCGAACTGTCGAAGGAGTACTGCGAACGGGCCGTCTCGTCGTTCGACCTGCGCGTGGACCTCTCTCGGGTGTCGTGGGAGGTTTCGACCCGAGCGAAACGGCGGGCGGCGGCGGTGAAACGACCGAAGATTTCCGAGGCGACCGTCGGCGACCCGATAGCGTGGGCCGACCGGCCGACTCTGAGCGAAGACGGGGGCGCTCCGACCTGTACGATGTCGCTCTCGTGGCGGGCGTTCGAGTCGTTCGACTTCGGCGAGTGGACGGCGACGCTCAGACACGAACTCGTCCACGTCGAACAGTTCCAACGGTTCGGAACCACGGACCACGGGGCGGCGTTCGAGCGTCGCGCCGAGGCACTCGACGCGCCCGTCCGGGTTCGCCACTTCGCCACGCCCGCGTACCTGTTCATCTGTACGGAGTGTGACGATATCGTCGCCAGACGGTTCCGAGACTGCAAGCTGGTTCGAGAGGTCGATTCTTACGTCTCCTCGTGTTGTGAGGCGTCGCTCGACTGCGAGTCACCCGACGACGGCGACTGACCGGTCAGTTCTCCGTTTCCGAGTCGCCGCAGGCGTCGAGAGACGTCCGACCTCCTCTTCACTTGCAGGAGTGGAGGGTAGACGGTCTTCGAGTCGTTCGAACGCAGCGCATCTCCTGACGACGGGAAACACCGAGAGACGAACTGATTGTCCTTACAGTCTCCTAACCTTCGGTATTCGCAGGACTGAAGCGACTCCGTCGCTTCGACTGTCACAAGAGATAGGTGAGCGGCGCGCGAGTCGAGAACTGTAATGTCTCAGACAGTTAGTCTCGAAACCGCCACAGAGGTAATCGAAGCGGCCGAAGAGAAAGCCGACGAAATCGGACAACCGATGGTGATCACCGTCGCCACCGACGAGGGGAACCTCGTCGCCCAACACCGGATGGACGGCGCGTGGTTGGCGTCGGTGGAGATATCGCGGAACAAGGCGTACACGGCCGCCGCCTTGGAGACGAGTACGGACGCACTCGCCGAGCCCTCCCAACCCGGTGAATCGCTGTACGGGCTTCAGACGACGGATCGAAACCGAATCGTCGTCTTCGGCGGCGGCTATCCGCTCGAAGTCGACGGCGAAATCGTCGCGACTATCGGCGTCAGCGGTGGTGAAGTGGAGC
This sequence comes from Halopelagius inordinatus, assembly GCF_900113245.1. NCBI lineage: Archaea > Methanobacteriati > Methanobacteriota > Halobacteria > Halobacteriales > Haloferacaceae > Halopelagius > Halopelagius inordinatus. The sequence continues at coordinate 146,539 of NZ_FOOQ01000005.1, read as the reverse complement.
AAGACATGACCGTCGCGCAGGCGGGCGTCGAGGCGTTCGAAGAACTGCGGTAACGCGCGGTCGGCGGGCGAACCGATTTCCGAGGGGTGCGGCGGCCGCGACGGTTCGACCCGTATCCGGGAGTATTTCGTTCTCGCCTACGAGGTGTGCGTATGCCGACGAGAGAAACCGTCTCTATCGACGCCGCCGCCGAAGGGGCAGCGTACGCGAAGCGACATTTCCGGTCCGACCTGACCGTCGAGCGAAAGTCGAGCAAGACCGACGTCGTCACGGATATCGACCGGGCGACGCAGCGCCGGGTAGTGTCTGTCGTCCGCGACCAGTTCCCCGACGACGCAGTCGTCGGTGAAGAGGAGGACGAACGACAAACCGTCCCGGACGAGGGGTACGTGTGGATTATCGACCCCATCGACGGGACGCAGAACTACACCCGCGGCATGCACGACTGGGTGACGAGCGTCGCAGTCGTCGAAGACGGCGACCCCCTGAGTGCGGTCAACGTCGCGCCCGTGCGCTCCGAGACGTACCGAGCCACGCCGAACGGGACGCGAACGGACGGACGGCCCGTCTCCGTGAGCGACGCGTCCGACCCCGAGACGTTCGTCGTCGCTCCGACGCTTCGGTGGACGGCCGACGACGGCGACACCGTCGGGTCGCTCTCGAAGTTACTCACGGAACGGTTCGGCGAGGTGCGGCGACTCGGCTCCGCGCAGTTGACGCTGTCTATGGTCGCGTCCGGTGCCCTCGACGCCGCCGTGGCCTTCGACGAGGACCCGAACGCCTGGGACACCGTCGCGGGCGCGTACCACGTCGCGCAGGCGGGCGGCACCGTCACCGACCTCGACGGCGATCCGTGGCGGCCTCACGGCCGAGGTATCGTCGCCTCGAACGGCCGAGCACACGACGCCCTTCTCGACGCCGTGAACGCGGCGATGGAGTGAGTCTACGCGCGACCGTCAGCAGAAACCGAACGCCTCGCCGGCGACCGTGACGGCGCACGAACCGTTCGACCGACCGGGCGAGAGCGACGGAGGCGAGGCTCGTCTCCGGAGTCAGGGTTCCAACACGACCCGGAAGCGAGCCTCGTTCTCGATCATCCGCTCGTAAGCGGCGTCGACCTCGTCCAGCGAGTAGGTCTCTATCTCGGGGGTGATGTCGCGGAGTGAACTGAACTCCAAGGTGTCTTGGGAGTCACGGGCGTGACCGGAGGCCCAGCCCTCGACGCCGCTTCGGGTGCCGACCAACTGCTGGGCATCGACCGATACTGGCTCGCCGGGAACGCCGACGACGACGACGCGACCGTCGGTGCCGAGGCCGCCGAGGACCGATTCGATGGCGTCGCTGACGGGCGCGGTGGCGAGTACCACGTCTGCGCCGCCGAGTTCCTGCAACCGCTCTGCGGGGTCTTCCTCGGCGGTGTTCACGAAGTGGTCCGCGCCGAGGTCACGGGCGAGGGTCTCCTTGTCGGGACTGTGCGAGAGCGCTACGGTCTCGAACCCGGCGGCGTGGGCGTACTGGACGCCGAGGTGGCCGAGACCGCCGACGCCCTGGACCGCGACGAGGTCGCCGGGGTCGGCGTGGCTGGTCCGGAGGGCGTTGTAGGTGGTGACGCCGGCACAGAGCAGGGGTGCGGCGTCGGCGGCGTCGAGGTCCTCGGGCACGGCCGCGACGGCTTCGGCGGGGATCGTGGCGTACTCGGCGTAGCCACCGTCGTACGTGAGGCCAGTGACGTCGCCGTTCTCGCACTGGAGGAAGTTCCCACGACGGCAGGCCTCGCACGTGAAACAGTGGCCGCCGTGCCAGCCGACGCCGACGCGGTCGCCGGGGCTCCATTGTTCCACCTCGTCGCCGACGGCGTCGACCCGACCGGCGATCTCGTGACCCGGTACGCGCGGGTAGGAGATGCCCGGGTAGGTCCCCTCTTTGACGTAGGCGTCGCTGTGGCAGATGCCACAGGCCTCGACGGCGACTCGGACCTCGCCCGGCCCGGGGTCGGGGACGTCGCGTTCGACGACCTGGAACTCGCCGCCCGGTTCCGCGACGACGACCGCCTGCATCGTATCTGACATAGCACTTTCAGTTCGAGATCGGCCCGAATAAATCCTGCCGCAGACTGAGAGGGTGGTATCGAGACGAGATCAGAGAACGAGGCGGTCGAAAATTGAGCGGTCTATCCCCGATTTCGATTGCCTCGGCGGCGATGTCGACTGGATCGAGTTAGAGATTCTGGCGCGAGCGTGCGACTCACTCACAGACTGACCTCGTTACCCCGACTCGGTGCGTATCTCTGACCAGTAATCACGATTTCAAAGTCGGTACGCGAGGGAACCATTCAGTGGGCTGTCGATATCACGGCGCGTCGCCGAGAATACGCCCGTGATGTCGACGTGGATGCACCCCCGTGTTGACGAGCGAGGGTGAAACAGTTCGTGGGCAGGTGGACCGTAGAGCGGCCCCCGAGGGAGCGCTGGTTGGTACTGGAGTCTCGTCGGGTGTCGTCGAGGGAGTGGCCCGTGTCGTCCGCGATCCAAAGGTTACGACGGTCGAACGCGGTGAGATACTCGTTGCGCCCTCGACGGACCCTGGATGGACACCGCTGTTTCTGAACGCAGCCGGGTTGGTTTCCGAAGTCGGTGGTGCTGTCAGCCACGGTGCGCTCGTGGCTCGAGAGTACGGGCTGCCAGCGGTCGTCTCCGTACCAGAGGCGACAAAGCGGATCCGGACCGGGCAACTCGTCCGTATCGATGGGACGCGTGGGACAGTTGAACTGCTCGATGAAGAACCAGAACCCAGTGATATGAGGAATTAACCGACAGTATCATCCATCTCTCGGGCTATTTTGTTCATAAATTGACAAAGCATGTACGACATCCACTGTCTACGTCCTGTATTTGTCGTCCGTTCCTGAGTGCTCTAGCAAGCATTTTGATGCTTCGGACGGAGACAGTATCTAATGAGTGTCTGTACTAACGAGCAATCAATTACTGCCCTCTCTTCGGTGCCCGTTTTTCCCTCATGAGCTGGCAGTTCACCCCGCTGGCACTGCCCACCGTCGGCGCGATGATAATTACCGTCGTTCTCGGTGGGTACACGCTCTGGAAAATCCGGACGGAGAGCGCAACCTCGCTTCTCAAATCGTTCCTACTCGTGAACGTGTGTCTCGTGATCTGGACGTTCTTTTCGACGCTCAAGCTCCTTCATACGAATCCGGCGATGAAGCTGTTCTTCTATCGACTGCTCTACTTCGGAGTCGCACCGCTCGGTTCGTTCGCCCTGCTGTTCGTTCTAATCAACACGGACCGTGAAGATGAGATACGAGCCTCGGTCCTCGCCGTACTGTTGCTCGTTCCGGCGGTGTTCCTTCTCGTCTTATTTACGAACCCATACAGTCTCGCTTTCGAATCGACGCGCGTCGTCGAACGCGGTGGGCTGGTGATTCTTCGCGTCGACACCGGAGTTGCGCACGTCGTACTCGAACTCGTTTACAACGCGCTCGTCTCGGCGCTTGCTGTCGGACTGATGCTCTCGGAGGCGCTTCGACTCGGCCGATCGTATCTCCCTCAGGCCCTCTTAGTCACTGGAGGTATCGCCGCCCCGTTCGTGTTCGTCGGCCTCTCCTTTGTTGCCGTTCCACCGTTTACGTCCGAAAGCATCAACCTGATTCCGACGTCCGCTGGCGTGACGTCGTTGGCGCTTGGTGTCGCAATCGCCCGCTATCACTTCCTCAATTTGCCGCCTATCGCGTACTCGACCGCGATGGAGGCGTCTCCCGACAGCGTCCTCGTCCTCGACGCTGAAAAACGAATCATCCACGCCAACGAACGGGGGATAGAACTGCTGGAGCAACTCGATATCTCTCTCGGCGACATCGTGACGGACGGGCATCCGTCGCTCGACGTCGAGGCCGACCCTGAGGAGGTCGTTCGCGTCGACCTTGACGGTCCGGTCTATCTCAGCGTCCGGTCACAATCGCTCGAACGGCAGGGATATCACGTCGGGTGGGTCGTCGTCCTCAGAGACGTCACCGAATTACACGAACACCAACAGACGATTGTCGACCGAAACGACAAGCTCAGACTGCTAAACGAAATCCTCCGGCACGACATCCGCAACGATATGATGGTCGTCCTCGGGAACGCCCGACTCGCGCAAGAACGCGCCGACGACGAGGTCACCATCGAACGACTAGAGACCATCGTACGGAACAGCGAACACGCCTCGGAGCTAACCGACTCCGTCCGCGTACTCATGTCGACGATGCTCTCTGATAAATCGGCGACCGAGTCAGTGCGGCTTGGTAGCGTACTTACAGAAGAGGTGAACACGCTCCGTGCGGGCGACTGCTCTGTGAATATCGACGAACCTGAGGCGCTTTCGGAGGTGCAGGTCGTCGCAAACGACCTCTTAGGTGCCGTCTTCCGCAACCTCCTCACGAACGCCGTTCAACACAACCACGACGAGAGTACCGAAATCGAAATCGCGGTTACTCGAGACGAGACAGACGTCTGCGTTCGCGTCTCGGATAACGGGCCGGGTATCCCCGACGAACGGAAAGAGGACGTGTTCGGTCGTGGTGAGAAAGGACTCGAGAGTTCGGGCACGGGCCTCGGACTGTATCTTATCGACACGGTGGTAGACAGTTACGGTGGTGATGTCTGGATCGAGGACAACGAACCGACGGGGACGACATTCGTCGTTCGTCTACGACGGGCTCGAGTGGAGTGACTCGGGGGCGGGTCCGCTTTGAACTAACTGCATCGTGGTGTGGGGACTCCATCGCGCTAGTCCGGTACTGGAAGTGCGCTCTGCCGAGGGCCTGAAGAGAGGCAAATCGTTCCGTGGAGCGTCCACCCGATTGATCGTGAACACCGATCTCTGGTAAGTCGCCTCCAAGCCGAGTTCGTCGAAGAGGCTGTGACGGCGCTCACCCGAGTATATGCACAAGGTCGGCGTTCGCCACGCCTTGATATCCGTAACCCCGGCACCAGTCATCTGTCTCACTGCGAGGGCGATTTGGGCTGCTCCCGTCACGTTTGCCCGAGGCTTCAAATAGACCCTGGAATGAATTCTCTAATAGGATTCCAGTCTCTTAGCGGGTTTTCCACACCAGTAAGGAAGCCATCGCCAGACACACAACGAATCCGAAAAGTCCGAGAAGGAGTTGCCCGGCCACAAGAAGTGCGTATCCGAGTATGCTGACCCCTGCTAGTATGAGCAAACCTGCTATTAGCAGAGAGACAAAGAACTTGGAATCGGCCATATAGCTCTCATGATGGAATTATACATAAAATCACTGCCATTCGTCATTTCTGCCGTTCTCCGACACTATTCGAAGCTAGATACAGACGAATCAGTGAACAAATCACCTCCTAAGCGGCTCGAAAGCTCGGCAGGTCGCCAGCTCACCCCTCATTGTCGCAGTAGATGAGACTGCAGTTTTTCGATGCAGACGGGCTGAACCCCTCCACGATCGATTCAACTAGCAAATTAATCGAGACTGAGGCTCAACTTCAACGCTTCGTCGACGTCCAGCATCGTCGAACTATCTAGTGACCCGGCGACGGAGTGAATACGTTGTTCGATGGACACCGCTCGAATCTGGTCGAGCCGAATCGATGAATCCTTCTCGAAGGGAGAGTCCGATGCCTCGACAAACACCTCGAATGGGTACTCCCGATAGGTCCCTGTCGCAGGTGCGACGATAGTCGTCCCAGAGTTCTTATTTCCGATGTCGTTTTGCACGACGACCGCCGGTCGCGTCTTTTTCATCTCGTGTCCTTCCGCCGGGTCGAGTCGGAGGATGACGACGTCTCCGCGCCTTACCTCTGAGCGCTCGCTCATTCGTCAAGTCCGCTCCAGGCTTCGTCCGAGGTTTCGTCCCACTCTTCGGCAAGAGAGGTTGCACTCTCGGACGCTTCGCGGTATGCGGCGGCCAGTTCATCCTCGTCTGGGCGGTCGGATTCGACCTCGACCACGGCAACTGTGACGCGCTTGTTCGCGTACTCGGTTCCGAGATAGATCCGCCCTCGGTCGTCGGTTTCGTTCGTTTGCAAGTCGTTGGCGTCAACTTTCATCTTGTAACCCACTATAACCCACTCCTACTTAAGTATTACCCACCATAACCCACTCTGGATGGCCTCAGAGATGGAGATGCCGATTCCAATTCTGTATAGCATTATATGATTTGTGCATGCGATACGGAACGCTGAATGCCGGATATTCGGGGAGAGAAAGGGTGGAAAGCGGGAATCTGTGTTACCGCATTCCACTTACGTGTAGCGCGATACACGTACGTAGATTCAAGCGGGTCCGCGCAGTACCGTCATCCGACTCGATGCCACCCGCAAAATCCGGAGGTTACAGCCCAGAAAACGCTCTCGACGAAAATCAGGTGGAGAAATGACCGACTCGGCACCCTGGTATCGAGGTGCGACGCTTCCGAACCGAGGCGACGGCTGGGAGGTCACAGCGGTTGCTCACAGGTCGATAGCGTCCGATGAAACCGTCATCTGTGAGGTGACTGGTCAGAGCGTCCCGGCCAAATCCACTCGCCTCCTCGTTACTATCCACCGCAAAGGAATGTCCCGAGACGAGACAGAACAGTTCGTCGTCGTCGACGAGGACACCCTCCGAGGTTGGTTGGAACTCGAAGAATAACCGACAAGGCCGATACTACCGAGATCGGAACTGCCATCGCCCGCTACCCCTGCTCCCGCGGCGAAGCAGTACCGAGACGGTTCTCGGACAGTTCGAGACGTGCTCACTCAACTCGGCAAACGCCCCACTATGCAGTAGTGGGAGTCGGACTCGTCACGATTCCCTCCGTTTTTCTCGGTCGTATCTGGACCGAGGACTTCGAGCGCCGTTCAGCGTCGGCTAACTGTCGATCACGGCGGTTACAGGGTGTCTTTCGAGTCTCAGGCTGACGCGTTATCTGTGCCGGGTTAAAAGCCGAGAGAGTGGACACCGGGTATCGGTGTGCGACCGTATTCGGGGTGCTCGCCGTTTCGCTCGATTGTTCTCTGCCACAAGACACACTTGTTCGGCACGGTAGTACTAGTACGGATCACAAGATGGACAGTACGGCCGAGGGACGCGAGGCGATTCAGACCGCCGACGCCGGGCGAACGGACGCACTCGTGGTAATCCCGGCGTACAACGAAGCGGCGACCATCGGCAGCGTGGTGATAGAGGCGAGAACCGTCGCGGGCGAAGTCCTGGTCGTAGACGACGGAAGCGCGGACGCGACGGCCGAACTCGCCGAGGCGGCGGGGGCGCGCGTCGTCCGCCACGAGGTAAATCGCGGGAAGGGAAAAGCCATCGAGAACGCTTTCGAGTACGCTCGCGAGAACGGCTGGCAGTATCTCGTTCTTCTGGACGGGGACTGGCAGCACCGTCCCAAGGAAGCCGAGACGTTGCTCTCGGCCTGTGCGGAGGGGCCGGACCACATCATCATCGGGAGCCGGTATCTCGAGGGTAACCGGGATGATACGTCGCTGTACCGCCGTGTCGGCCAGCGCATCCTCGACGGAATCACCGAGGCGAATACGGGATACTCGGTCACCGACTCCCAGTCGGGCTTTCGCGCGTTCGACCGGACGGCGATCGAGACGCTGGCGGTGACCGACGAGGGGTTCGGCGTCGAGTCACAGATGCTCGCCTCGGCGAACGAACGCGGACTGAGCGTCGGAGAGGTACCGATATCGGTCAACTACGACGTTCCCCACCCGAACACGTCGAACCCGGTTCGCCACGGCGTCTCCGTCGCGATTCGACTCCTGCGGGCGGGTGCGATTCGGAACCCTCGGCTGTTCCTCGGCGTCCCCGGCGCGGCGTTCGCCGCGGGCGGACTCCTCGGCGTCTGGTGGATTCTCACCGCGGGCGTCTCGGGGACGCTGTCGCTCGTCGCCGGTGTCCTCCTCAGTTCGGTGCTCTGCGTCGTTGGCGTCGTTTTGACGACGATGTCGGTTCGGGCCGACGGGGCCGGACAGTACTGACCCGACTCTCGCGCGTCGCCGAGAGCCGAAGCGACTTTCCGACCGGCACTCTGCGGGTACGGTATGTCTGACCTCCGCGCGCACCACGTCGGTATCACAGTCTCCGACCTCGACCGTTCGGTGGAGTTCTACGCTGACGTCCTCGGATTCGACGTTCTCGACCGCTTCACCGTCTCCGGAGACGCCTTCTCCACCGCCGTCGGCGTCGACGGTGCGACGGGGCGGTTCGCTCACCTCGACGGCGACGGCGTCCGCGTCGAACTAGTCGAGTACGATCCGCAGGGCGAGGACGTTCCGACCGAGACGGTGAACCAATCGGGCGCGAAACACCTCGGATTCGCCGTCGACGATGTGGATTCGTTCTACGCCGGTCTTCCATCCGACGTCGAGACGCTCAGCGAACCGCAGACGACCGAAAGCGGGACGCGAATCTGTTTTCTCCGCGACCCCGAGTCGAACCTCGTCGAAGTTCTCGAAGCGTAGCGCCGTCGGTCCGAGGCGACCGGGTCCTTCTTGTCTCCCCTCCGCGAAGGGGTAGGTAATCGATGGCACCGACGGACGACCTGTTTTCGCGAGAACCGGACGACCGAGTGCAGGTGTTGAATGCGGACGGCGACGTCGTCGCGCCCGACCTGGTCCCCGACCTGGACGACGAGACGTTCGTGGCGATGTACCGCGACATGCGCTTTTGTCGTCGGTTCGACGAGCGGATGATAAGCCTCCAACGACAGGGGCGGATGGGGACGTACTCGTCGCTCGCGGGGCAGGAGGGATCCCAGATAGGGTCGATGTACGCGCTCGCCGCCGAAGACGTGGTCTCGTATCAGTATCGCGAACACGGCGCCGTCGTCGCGCGCGGGTTTCCGTGGGAGTACCTCCTCTACTGGGCCGGTCACGAACGCGGTAACGCCGAACTCGCGGACGAGAACGTCTTTCCGCTCAACATCACCATCGCCGACCACTTGCCGCACGCCGTGGGGATGGCGATGGCGACGAAACTGAGAGGCGAGGACCGAATCTCGGTGGCCCACTTCGGCGACGGCGCCACCTCGGAGGGCGACTTCCACGAAGCGCTCAACTTCGCGGGCGTGTACGACGTTCCGGCCCTGTTCGTCTGCAACAACAACCAGTGGGCGATTTCGACGCCCAGAGACCGACAGACCGCGAGTCGAACGTTCGCACAGAAGGCGACGGCCTACGGGTTCGAGGGCGTGCAAGTCGACGGGATGGACCCCCTCGCGACGTACGTCGTGACTCGGGCGGCCCGTGAGAAAGCACGCGATACGACCGGCGACAGACCGCGGCCGACGCTCGTAGAGGCGGTCCAGTACCGCTACGGCGCGCACACGACGGCGGACGACCCGTCGGCGTACCGCGACGAATCGGAGGTGGAGGCGTGGCGCGAAAAAGACCCCCTCGACCGATTTGAGACGTTCCTCCGCGAGACGGGACGACTCTCCGACGAACGCGTCCGGGCGATGGACGAGGAGATAACCGAGACGCTCGCGGACGCCGTCGACCGGATGGAGTCTCACGAGGCCGACCCGGAGGAGATGTTCGGACACGTCTACGAGGGCGACACGGAGACGATTCGAGAACAGCGCGCGCGGTTCAACGAACTTCGCGAGACGCACAGCGACGAGGCGTTCCTGCGCGAGGAGTGACCGAACGCGCCCTGCCGCCGTCGCCACGGGCCTCTCACAGGCAAGCAGTACATTTAGTCGCCCGACAGGTGAACTCCTCGGAGGGCCGACCACCATGACCGAAATCGGGTACACGCTCTCGAGCGAGGAGCACAGTCCGACCGCACTCGTCGAACAAGCGAAGCGAGCCGAGGAGGTGGGGTTCGACTTCCTCTCCATCTCGGACCACTACCACCCGTGGCTCGACGCTCAAGGGAACTCGCCGTTCGCGTGGGCCGTCCTCGGTGGCGTCGCCGAGGGAACCGAAGATATCGACGTCGGCGTCGGCGTCACCCCGCCGATACTCCGCTATCATCCGGCGCTCTACGCGCAGATAGCCGCGACGACGGCGGCGATGTTCGACGGGCGGCAGTTCTACGCGGGCGTCGGGACCGGCGAGAGCCTCAACGAGCACATCTACGGCGACCGCTGGCCGGAACACGAAGTTCGACTGGAGATGCTGGAGGAGGCCGTCGACGTCGTCAGGAAACTGTGGACGGGCGAGCGGGTGAGTCACCACGGAGACCACTACACCGTCGAGAACGCCCGACTCTACACGCTTCCGGAGGATCGACCGCCCATCTGCGTCTCGGCGTACGGGGACCGGGCGGCGACGTCGGCGGCCGAAATCGGCGACGGCTTCTGGTCGGTCGGCCCGCAGGACGTCATAGAGACGTGGGAGGAACACGGCGGTGAGGGCCCCCGCTTCTGTCAACTCCACGCCTGCGTCGCCGAAACCGAGGCGAAAGGCGTCTCCACCGCACACGAGAAGTGGCGTAACTCGGGGTTGCCGGGCGAACTGAGCGCGATTCTGCCGACGCCGACCCACTTCGAGCAAGCCACGCAGATGGTCTCCGAAGGGGACATCGCGGAGGGAAGTATCATGACAGGCCCCGACGCCCAACAGCACATCGACAGTATCCAACAAGCGATCGACGCGGGCTACGACCACGTGTACATCCATCAGATCGGCGACGACCAAGAGGCGGCGTTCGATCTCTACCGCGAGGACGTGCTCCCGTCGTTCTCCTGACGATCTTCTAGGGGGTCTTTCGATCGGACGAACATCAGTCCACGTGATTTCGGCCGGACGACGGCAGAGCCGACACCGGACCCGCTTTGTCTTCTCGGCTAAAGCAAAGTGGATTCTTCCGTCATTGAACCGTCCGAAAACCAGTGAGGCGGCGGTATTCGACCGATTCCGTGTTCTCCTCGGTCGAGTCTATCGTATGATGATATACAGACTACTGTCTCGGAAGTCGAGACTACGGGGTTTATCGGGGCTGCGATGCGTGGATTCGGTCGAATAAGTGAGCGGAAACTGCCTCAGACCGCTCTCCAACCGGGCTCTCTCGTTGTATTGCCAACCGTGTGGCCGAACGTTTACCGCTTCCAGCAGTGTCGCCACTCAGACGCCGCGCTAACTCGGAGAGAGTATCGTACTACTCGATTCTGGTCCTCCTTCTCCACAGCGTCAGCGCGAGAATCGTTCGGACGTCACCGGTCTCGGTGATGTGGGTTCGGGAATCCGAGTCGAACGACAGGGCGAGGAAAAAGTGAAACGTTTGGTTCGCGAGTGTACGGGGTATGGCACTTCCAGCCGTAACGACGGAAATCGTCGTCGTGTTTGGGCTCATTCTCACGGCTGTCGTGCTGTTTGCGACGGAGGCCGTCTCGCCGGACGTCACGGCCATCTCGGTTCTCGTCGCCGTCGTCGTCCTCGAACCGTGGACCGGTGTCGGAACGGAGGCGGCTTTCGCCGGATTCGCCAACACCGCGACAATCACCGTCGCGGCGATGTATATGCTGAGCGAGGGGATCTATCGGACCGGAATCGTCCGTCGTCTCGGCGTCGCCGTCTCTCACTTCGCAGGGGGAAGTGAGTCGCGCCTTCTCGGAACGACGCTCGTTCTCACCGGCGGGATGGCCGGGATAGTCAACAACACACCGATCGTGGCCGTGTTCATCCCGATGGTAACTGATCTGGCCGACGAGTACCGTATCTCCCCGTCTAAACTCCTGATTCCCCTCTCGTATACCGCGATGATGGCCGGGACGCTCACGCTGGTCGGAACCTCGACGAACCTCCTCGCGAGTACGTTTTCGGCGAGATTACTCGATCATCCGTTCTCGATGTTCGAGTTCACGCATCTCGGGCTGATCGGGTTGGTAGTCGGTATCGTCTATCTCGTGACTATCGGCCAACGTCTCATCCCCGAACGGGTCGACCCATCTATCGATCTGATCGGAGCGTTCGACCTGCACCGCCACGTCACGCGACTGTACGTCCGTGGCGATTCACCGCTCGTCGGTCGAACGCTCGACAGAGCCGTCGATGACCTGCCGCTCGAATCAGATATGGACGTCATCGAGGTTCTACGAGGCGAGGACCGCCACGCCGCTCCCGGACCGGAGTTCACCGTGGACGCGCGAGATATTCTGACGGTTCGGGCCAACCGCGATACGGTCCGTGAGGTCGCTTCGAAACTTAATCTCTGGCTGCTTCCGTGGGTTCGCATCGCCGACCTCGGCATGAGCGTTCCAGCCGGTATCGGAACGCTCGTCGAGGCTCGCGTGACGTCTGGCTCCGATCTGGTGGGCCAGCGCATCGGCGACGTCCGTTTCAGCCAACGGTACGCGGCGACGGTGCTCGCGATTCGCCGGGACGAGACGATCCTCCGCGAGAACATCGAAGACGTGGTCTTGGACGTCGATGATCAGCTCTTGGTCCGCACCTCCGGTGACAACATCGACGTACTCCGAGATATGGAGAACATCCTGGTGACCGCTGTCGCGGGAGAAGGCGTGATCCAGGGGGACTCCTCACCCGGCATGCAGTACCGGGAGGACCGCGTAGGGACGACTCTCGCTATCGTTGCCGGTGTCGTCGGCGCGGCGGCGCTCGGAATCGTTTCGATCGCAATCTCGGCACTCGCCGGTGTGGTCGCGATGATCGTGACCGGCGTGCTCGAACCTCCGGAGGCCTACGATGCGGTTTCGTGGGACGTGATATTCCTTCTCGCCGGAATGATTCCGCTCGGGTTCGCATTGGAGAACTCCGGTGGGTCACAGTTTATCGCAGAACTCGTGGTGAGCTTCGCTGATTCTCTCCCGTTGCTTGCAGTCGTCGGCTTGTTCTATCTCGTGACGGCGGTGGTGACCAATCTCATCAGCAACAACGCGACCGTCGTTCTCATGATTCCAGTTGCTGTCGACGTCGCGATTCGACTGGGGGCCAACGCGTTCGCGTTCGTCCTCGCGGTCACCTTCGCGGCGAGTACGTCGTTTCTGACGCCGATCGGTTATCAAACGAATCTCATGGTGTACGGGCCGGGAGGATACAAATACACGGACTTCTTTCGGGTCGGGGCACCGCTTCAACTTCTCTTGGCCGTGGTTACGACGGTCGGAATCTGGTTCTTCTGGGGCATCTGACGACAGCGGTGATATCGTGTCTCGGGCACCACGGCCCTGCCATCCAGTACGCGTAAACGTCGAGCGCGGATGTTCGAGGGGAAACGCGGCGAGTCCGCGACCGAGTCGCATCGTCCCGGTGGACGGGACGCCGACTAGCGTCGGCGACCAGGGAGGCGAGGGGGTGCGGGGAGTCGATTCCGTATTTCCCACCCCAACACGGCGAAAGCGAGCAGGAATACGACAGCGACGAGCAGGCCGAGCGGGCCGTTTCGAGCGTGACCGACGACGAGTCGCCACGCCGGGCGGGCGATGCCGACAGTCCGGGCGGCGGTGACGGCGACGAGCACGGCCGGAATCAGATAGCGAACCAACGGGTAGAGCCGCCCGAGCTCCTCGCGGACGACCTCGAGATTAGCGACCCAGACGAAGACGAACACGATACAGAGCGCCGAGATGGGCAGCGCAAACGTCCCGACCGACTCGTCTACCAGGTCCAGAACCGGTCGCCCTGCAACCGTGAGAGTGACTGGACTGTAACTCAACGCAGAGGGAACGCCGGCCGCGAACACCCCACCCGTCAACAGTAGTGTCGCCCGTTGACGAGAGAGCCGGGTCGTGTTCTCCGCGGCGGCGACGCCAACCTCGAGGAGCGCCACGGACGACGACAGCGCGGCGAAAAAGAGCAGCCCGAAGAACGCGACGGCGATTACTCGCCCGAACGGCATCGTCGCGAACGCGGTCGGCAGCGTCGTGAACGCGAGTTCCGTCCCGAGAGTCGGCTGAAGGCCGAAACTGAATACGATCGGAAAGATAACCAGGCCGGCGATGATCGCCGCACCGATGTCAGCGGCCGTGACCACGAACGACGATCTAAGCAGGTCCGTTCCCTCCTCGACGTAACTCCCGTAGGTGAGCATGATCCCCTGGCCGACGGACATCGAAAAAAAGACCTGTCCGAACGCGGCACTCCAGATGCCGAGGTCTGTGAGAACTGAGAACTCCGGGGTAAACAGGAAGACAACGGCGCGATTCCACTCCGGCAGCGTCACCGCGTACAGCGCAAGCGCGACGAGAAGTGCGAACACGGTCGGCATCACGACTGTCGCCATTCGTTCGATCCCGCCGCGGACCCCCATCGAGACGACGCCCCCCGTCATCGCCGTCGCGACGACGAAGAACCCGACGGGAAGCCAGCTTGCGGTGAACGGCGCGAACGTCGTCTGTGAGCCGACGAGCCACGAGAGGAAGAACCCGAGTACCCAGCCGGTGAGGACGAGGTAATAGCTCAAGATGAGGAGAACTCCCCCGACGATAAGCCAGCCGAGCGCCGTGTACTCCGTTTTGACAGATCTGAACGCGGAGACCACGTCCGTTCGAAGGCGGCGTCCGATCGCGAGCTCCAAGACGAGCATCGGCACGGCACAGACGACGGCTGCGATCAGATAGGGAACGAGATAAGCACCGCCACCGTTCTGGCCGACGACCGCGGAGAATCGCCAGATATTCCCGAGGCCGACTGCCGCCCCTACAGTCGCGAGAACGAACCCGAACCCGGAGGACCACCGTGCCGTAGTCATAGTCCGGAATGCGCCCAGTGAGGGCTTAAATTCCGGCTATCCGAGCGGCGGGAGCCGTAACGGGTCGCACGCTGTCGGAGTCGATGCTTTTGTTGGTGGACGGCGAACGTCCGGTATGGCAGAGGATATCAGTCTGACCATCGAAGCCGACGAACCGCCGTCAGAGACCGTCATCGCTGCATTCACCTATCCGGGAATGGGGGGAATGATCGCCTGCAACTACCTCATCGAAGAGTTGGACCTCGAGCAGACGGGGTACGTTCAGGCAGACGGGTTACCGGCCCTCGCGCCGTTCGAAAACGGACGTCCGTACCACCCTACTCGACTCCACTCGCGCTCCGACCTCGACGTGACAGTCCTGACCAGCGAACTTCCCGTTCCGCTCCACGCGACCGAGGTGTTCGGGCGTGAACTGCTCGACTGGATACTGGACCACGATATCGACGAGGTAGCGATACTGCTCGGCGTTAGCGGCCTCCGAAACGTGGGGTCGAGCGACGAAATCCACTACGTCGCGTCACCCGACTACACCGAGCGGCGGTTACAAACAGCGGATTTTGCGCCGCTAGCGGGCGGATTCTTCGACGGCATCACCGCGAGTCTCGTCTCGCGGGCGATAGATACGCCGCTCCGAGCGGGAGTGTTAGTCACGCCGACGCGGACGCACGGAATCGACCCGGACGCGTCACTGCGACTGGTAGAAGCCGTGAACGAACTGTACGAATTAGACGCGAACGTCGACCGACTTCGTCGATTCGCGACCGAAATCCGCGACCACTACGAACAGTTGATGCAACGAACACAACACCAGGACCAGACTCGCGAATGGAATCTGGGATACATGTGAGAACGGGGTCACGGTTCCATCTCAACTCTCCATCTTCTCGTGCAGTCGCCGCTGTTCGACCCGACCGCTACCCGACGTCTAGGGCAGCAATCAACTCGAACCGACGCGGTTCTAACCTCTCATCTCGGAGTCGACGTATGGTTCGGACTCTCTACGCAACCGTGGCGGTTCTCGTCGTGTTGGCGGGCTGTGGAGCGATTCCTGGAGACGGATCACCGAACGTGCCACAGCATACCGTTTCGATCGCGGTCTCGAACAACCACGACGAGAGCTACGTCGTCAGGGCGAGCGCGATTCCCCCAGAGGTCGAGGGTCTCGAGGTCACGTACGAGAACGGCTCGACCCACCGGTTCGATGTGACGTCGTTCGACGCCCTCCCCCGGGATGAATTGAGAAACGCGACTGCGATCGCCACGGCGGACTCGACGGACCTGACGAGAGAGTTCGCGGTTGGACCGGCAGAAGGTATCGGCGGGACGCTGGACGACGTCTCCGCAAACGTGACCGTGGTGTACTTCGTGCTTCAGAACGGCGACAACCACACTGCTCGAGGCGCGGGCGTGGTTCAGTGTTCGTCCGATGTCGAAACTACCGACCTCGAAATCGTTATCCGCCCCGACGGGTCGCTTCGCTCCTCCGTCACGTGTCGCAGCGATTCCGGCTAGATCGAGGCGTCAGTGGGTCTCTTGGCCACGGGCAGTCCTCCGGGAAGTGTCGTATCCCAACTGCCCACGGGTCGCGACGATGAGCACGATGGCGACGACCCAGACCGCGATGCTGTCGGCGATCAGCACCGTCGTGAAGTTCTCGCCGGTGATCGACTCGATCGCGCTCGCCTCGTGACCGCGCTCGCTGATCGTCGTCGCAACTCGCTCTGCGACCTTCGCCGTTTGGCCTTCTTCCGTCCCGTAGAGTATCAGAAAGGAACTCACGTGTTCTCACACCTCAGTACGTGCGTTCGCTGCGACGCCCGATAAATACCCGTCGGGCTCGAAATCCCGTCCGATCTACGGTGTGACGGAGGTGGTCACCCGAGGGGTTCTGATTCAGTCTTCGGAGGGATCCCGGCGTCCTGGGGGGTCGGTGGGTCGCGATCTGCGAGACGGTCCGTGCCGTAGACGACGACCAGGAGGATCGCGATCAATACGAGTGGAACGGCGCCAGTGACTTCGGCGAGCAGGTTCAGCCAGGGGTCCGGTACACCGTTGGGGACGAGCGCCTCCTGGTCGGCGGGATGGAAGATTCCCATGGCGTTGACGCCGGCGTGAAACACCGCGACGGCGAGGACGCTCCCGCCGGTGCTGTTGTACATCCACGTCCAGAGGATAGATCCGGCGAGTATGGAGACCATCCAGAGAAGTTGCTGGGAGAGCGGCCAGCCACCGTGCGTGGTCGTGGCGTTCAGGAACAGCGGAAGGTGCCAGGCGGCCCACGTGACGCCCACGATGGCACTCGACACCAACGCGCTGTAGGAGTTCTGGAGTATCGGCAGCATGAACCCGCGCCACCCGAGGTCTTCCTGGCCGCCGCCCCACACGGTCCCCCACGCCATCGCGAACAGGTAGACGAACGGTGACTCGAACTCGGAGAGATCGATCGGGCCCCCGGCGGCGACGAACAGCAAGACCCCGAGCGAGAGGATGACGAACGGAAGTCCGAGCGCGAGCGCCCACCATTTCGCACCGATTCGCCATCTGAACATCTGTCCGACCCAGATGCGGAGGCTCCCACCGGAAGCCCAGATGACGACCGCCGCGCCGATCGGCGGACCGAACCCGCCCAAGCCGATCAGGATCGAGTGCGTCCAAGACGCTTCCATGCCCGAATACGCGAGCGCGCCTTGGATCGTCCAGGTGAACGCGTACGCGATAGCGACGAAGCTCGGTAGACGATGCTGATCGATCCACGCGCGGATACTGGACATACCGACGATTGCGTCGCACAACGTAATTAACAGTGCTCCCGACGCCGCGTTTTCGTCAGCGCACGCTCGTCAATCGTCTCGAACTCGCTCATACGCCCGAAGCGTCCTCGTCACCTTCGGCGGCCCCCGGTCTTCCGAGTGTTCGCTCCCCCGAAGAACGACCACTGTCTCTCTAGATACGGTGGATGACCTGTCTATTTACGGTGTAGATGTGGGGGCGACCATAACATTATGCCGTCCGATTACATAGATACGAGGATGGCAGATACCAAGAGCGGCCGCGAAAAGCAAGCGGATAACGAAGAACGACGCCAACGAGAGCGAGAGATCACCGAAGCGCGTACCCGCGCCGACGAAGCCGAACCGCCCGAGGAGACGGAAGATGCGACCGACGACACTCGACGCGAATCTGACGACGGACCGGGTTCGTCTCGTCGGTGTCACCGTCGCGGTTGCGACGAGCCGGCGACGTTCGAGGTTCTCGAACGGTACCAAGAAGAAACAGGTCACGGCGCAGTCGAAGCAACGGCCGCCCTGTGTCGAGAACACGCCGACGAGGAGAGCCCGACGAATCTGGACCTCGCCTACGACGAGTACGTGTTTCGGGTCACGCCGCTCTCGTCGATGAGTGAGACTGACACCGCATAACCAACACGGATTGTCGGACTGTAACGGTCTGACTGTCGTGACCGAGATAGTCGAGGGAAATCCGCACGAAGAGATTCCGGATTACGCCTCCGAGTACGGCATCGACATGGTCATCATGGGGACCCACGGTCGGACAGGTCTCGACCGCGCTGTAATGAGAAGCGTCGCCGAACGAGTCGTTCGCCGGTCGCCCGTTCCCGTACTGACCGTTCGAGCGAAGAGAAGCACTGAGGTCCTCTCACTCTTCGATCTTCTACTCCTTTTTGCGAGTTTCGGAGGGTGATCGTCCATCCGTCTCGGAGCGCGGGGGGTACCGCGCCTTCCAACTCAGTTTGTGGAGTTCGATAGCGACTGCGACGGTCAGAGCGATCCCGCCGAGAACGATCCACTGTTCCAGACTGACGGGTTCCGTTCCGAGGACGACCTGCGCGGGTGGGAAGTACATCGCACCGAGGTGAACCAAGAACGCTGTAATCGTCCCGGTAAGCAAGATAGGGCTCTGCAGCGGTGATAGCCGGAACAGCGACGTCGTCTCGGACCGAGCGTTGCCGATGTTGACCAGTTGGAACAGGACGATCAGTAAGAGCATGTGATTGCGGACGGCAGCCTCCGAAAGCCCTCGATCCAGCAACCAGACGAACGTGCCGAATCCGATCACGCCGATCACCAGCGCGACGACCAGCGTCCGTTCGACCATGATCCGATCGAAGGTTCGCTCGTCTGGCGACCGGGGCGGGCGATTCAACACGTCACCCTCCTTGGGTTCGAAGGCGAGAGCGACGTCTTGGATCCCGTTCGTGACGAGGTTCAGCCAGAGGATCTGGACGGGCACCAGCGGGAGCGGCAGCCCCGCAGCCAAACTCAACAGAACGAGGGCGACTTCGCCAGCACCGGTGGAGATGAGCAAGAATATCACCTTGCGGATATTGTCGAATGCCACACGACCCTGTTCGATGCCCGCGACGATCGTCGCGAAGTTGTCGTCGCTGATCACGAGTTCGGCAGCATCCCGGGCCACGTCGGTCCCCATCTTCCCCATAGCGATACCGATGTTCGCCTGTCGAAGCGCCGGTGCGTCGTTGACCCCGTCACCCGTGACCGCTACGTAGTGCCCCGCACCCCGTGCAGCTTCGACGATTTTGAGTTTCTGGTCCGGCGAGACACGTGCGAACACTCGTGTCGTTTCGAGAACGTCTGCAAGCGTCTCCTCTGAGGCGTCCATCAGTTCGGCGCCAGTGGTGACCTCGTCTGTTGACTCTGCAAGCCCGAGATTCCGGGCGATAGCGAGTGCCGTCTCCGGATGATCTCCGGTGATCATCGTGACTGTGATACCTGCCTGTTGCGCCGACGCAATCGCCTCCGCCACGCCGGACCGAAGCGGGTCGATCAACCCGAGAAATCCCAGAAAGGTCAGGTCGGTCGGTTCGGAAGGCGGCTGTTCCGGTTTGGTGTCGGTCTCTACGGTTCCTTCTGCAACGGCAATCACGCGGTACCCGTCGTGGGCCATTTCGGTTGCCTGTCTCTGGAGTGTTGGCTGTGAAAATTCGCCCTCGCTTGCATCCGTACACATCTCGAGAACCCGCTCGGGTGCGCCCTTGACGAATACCCGCGTCTGTTCGTCTGTCCGGTGGAAGGTCGCCGCATAGCGCTGTTCGGGTTCGAAGGGAATCTCGTCAGTTTGCGGATAGGCATCGAGAGTCGACTGGCGGGACCACCCGAGCTTGCGACCGAGTGCGAGGAGGGCAATATCGGTCGGGTCACCCCGCCACGTCCACTCGTCGTCACGTCGAGAGAGGTGACCCTCGTTGCAAAGGACAGACGCTCGGGCGAGACGGGACAACTCGTCCGCGAGGTCTGGCTTCGGAGGATGCCCATCTTGCAGCACGTTTCCTTCCGGGGCGTACCCCTCACCGGTCACCTCGAACGTGCTTCCATCGGGGAGTTGCACCTGCTTGACGGTCAACTCGTTGGCGGTCAACGTCCCCGTCTTGTCCGACGCGATCATCGTACAGCTTCCGAGTCCTTCGACGGCAACCAATCGGCGGACGATAACGCCGACCTCAGCCATTCGCCGACTGGCGACACCCAGTGCGACGGTGACACCGACGGGAAGCCCTTCGGGAATCGCCGACACGGCCAAAGCGACAGCGAACAGGAACATCTCGACGGCGTCGTACTGCTGGACGAAAATCCCGAGAAGTGCCGTAATCGCCGCGGCGACGAGAACGATGAGGCCGACGATTCGGGTGAATCGCTCCATGCGCATCACGAGGGGTGGCTGTCCACCCTCGACGGCCGTGACGTCTTCCGCCAGTCGGCCGACGACCGTGTCAGCACCAGTCTCGACGACCACGCCGCGTCCTCGTCCGCGGTTGACTACGGTCCCGGCATAGGCCATGTTGCGCCGATCGCCCAGTGGGGCACGGTATTCGCCCACCCACTCCTCGTTTTTCAGGACGGGAGCTGATTCGCCAGTGAGCGCCGACTCGTCGATCTCTAGACCGTGTGTCGAGACGAGACGGATGTCTGCGGGAACGCGGTAGCCCGATTCGAGGAGGACGACATCACCTGGGACGACTTCTTCTCCATCGATGTCTCGTGTCTCCCCATCGCGGATGACCGTCGCGCGAGTACGGATTAGTTGCTGGAGTGCCTGGCTACTGCGCTCTGCACGCCATTCTTGGGTCCCGCCGACCAGCGCGTTGACCAACAGTACGGCAGCGATGAACCCAGCGTCGGTCACTTCTCCGACGGCGAACGAGACGATCGCTGCGACAGCGAGAATGTAGATGAGGGGATTCTTGAACTGACGAAAGAAGATCCGCCATACAGTGACCGGCTTCGCTTTCGGCAGCCGATTGGGACCGTATTCAGAGAGGCGGTAGGCGGCTTGCTCGCTCGAGAGACCATCTGAATCGGATTCCACCCGGTCGTAGATCTGGCTGAGCCCCCGCGAATACCAGCTTTCGGTGTCTGCCGAGGAAGGGACAGCCATGGATACTGGAAGTACGCTGGGAGACGACTTAGTGGTCAGTGCCCAGGACAGTGAGATGAGTCGCTTCTCGACGTCCAGTGAGAAACGCGTCCGACGAAGGTTCAGCACCCGGCAGCCGTCATCTCCAAGAGCGCTACGAGAAGGAGTACAAAGCAGTCGAGGTGTTCGACATTTTAGAGTAGGCGACGGTGTCCCGGTTCCGACCGAGTTGTGGGTCTTTCCATCTGTTGAAGCAGTTGCACACCTCCCGGGGTTGGAATACCACGACGATGGAAGCCATCCGCGAGAGATGACTGACCACTACTCTGATTTTGAGGAACTCCGACCACTTGGTGAATCGACCCACGTCCCCGAGTGACGGAACGCACGCGTGAGGTGTCCGCCGTCGGAGACAGTCGGACCGACCGGAGGTATCCTTTTGACTCGACCGGTCGAACCCCTCTCCCATGCCCATCGAGTTCGAACGCGACGTGCAGGAAGCGACGTTCCACAGTCCCCTCGAAGAGTTCGCGGAGACGACGGTGGAGACGGAAATCAGGATGGACCCGCTGACCGGGCGGACGGCTCGGGTCGTCACCGACAACTTCCTCCTCCCCGACAGCCCCGAAATCGACGACGCGGTCCTCGACAGCGAGGGCTGTTTCTTCTGCCCCGGAACCGTCGAGGAGTCGACGCCGACGTACCCCGAGTGGGTGGGGACCGACCGCGGGAAGACCGGTGAAGCCACCTCGTTCCCGAATCTGAACCCCTACGGCGCGTACTCGAACGTCGTCGCCCTCACCGAGGACCACTACGTCCCCATCGACGAGTTCACCGCCGAGCAGTTCTCGGACGGCCTCTGCGCGGCGCTGGAGTACGTTCGGCAGGTGTTCGACCAGGACGACGACGCCCGGTTCGCCTCGGTCAACATGAACTACCTGCGGCCCGCCGGGTCGAGCCTCATCCACCCGCACATGCAGACGTTGGTTGACGACCGGGGGACGAACGAACAGCGTCGCGTCGCCGACGCCGCCCGCGCCTTCTACGAGGACCACGACGAGAACTACTGGGGGGAACTCGCCATCGAGGAACGCGGCGGCGACCGCTACCTCGCGGAGACGGGTAACGTCCACTGGCTCGCGCCGTTCGCCCCCAAGCACCACCGTCACCTCGTCGGCGTCGCCGCGCAGATACACACGGGCGTCCCCGAACCCAGCGGCGACGTGGTCCACGACTTCGCGCGCGGACTCGTGAACGTCCTCTCGTACTACGCCTCCTGCGGGCTGAACAGTTTCAACGTCGCCCTCTTTCTCGAACGCGACAACCCCGCCCTCCCGCCCGTACTGAACGTCACCGCGCGGTCGGTGTTCGACGAGTACTACTGGAGCGACGCGACGTTCTTCACCTCGCTCCACGACGAGGGCGTCGTCGACGTTCCACCCGAGGAGTACGGCTACGAGGCGCACAAGTTCTTCTGACATCGGGTCGGAGCGCTCTCTCCGACGCGAGAACGCCAACTCGCTGTGCACCTACTCGTACAACGGTAGCATTGCAGTATCTGCGTCGAACAGAACTCCCGAAACCGTTAGTTGCTCTTTCAAATCGTATCGTCGGGGTCGTGCTGGGCGGTCATTCGTGCGACTTCTTTTTCGTATCGTTCCCGGAGTTCCGAGTCGTCGACGGTTTCGAGATCGGACGCCGAGACGTCCTTCGCAGCAGTGACGGAGCTCAGATCGACAGCCTGTGCGGCGAGCTCTCGCCGGAAGAGTCGCGTGCCGTCGGGGGTCGCGTATTTGAGGACGATGAGGTCGCGGTTGTCGTACCCGCGGTCGACGAGCCACACGCGAACCTCGTCCGTCTCGTCTGTCATACGTACGGGGAGGACTCCCACCACGTTAGGCCGTTCGGTCACGTGCGGACGACCGGACTGTCGTATCCGCAGTTGATCGGACGAGTGTCGGAGAGTGACTAAAAAAGTCGACGTCGGATAATCGACGCGTCTGTGGCCTCACGCCATCGAGCGGCAGGACTCCGCACACTGGCGGAGGGGCTCGACACAGGCCTGGCAGTGGTCGTGGTCGTGCTGTTCGCACTCGTCGGCGCAGGCTTCACACACCTCGGCGCACGTCTCGGCGATGTCGCCGTTGAACTGCGAGCCCGACGCACAGAGCTGAGCGCACGTCGAGGCGACCGTGACAACGTCGCGGCAGAGTCGGAGGCACTCGGCCATCTCGTCGCCCTTACCGATGCACTCGTCGGCGCAGTGGGCGCACGCCTTCACGGCTTCGTGACAGTTGTCGATACACTCGCGGGTCGAATCGTCGAGCAGATCGTTGACTTGAGCCATCGCGTTCAGTACTACGACCGACTGCTTTTCCTGCGTTGTGGCTACCGATCCAAGAGACGGTCGAGCGACTCCGCCCTGTCCGCTCGGACCCCAAAACGCAGATTTCAGTCATCTGGCACGTTGGTGGGTCGGCGCACGACTTCACATTGGAGCGAATCGGGGCTCCGATAGTTTTGAAACGAAAAATAGCAGGCAGATCGATTCGGGGTCTGTAACCCCAAAGAGAGTCTCGACTCAGACAAACACGGCTATTCGTCAGCCACCTGTTTACGACCGGTTCAATCGCACCCACGTAGCCGCCCGGCGGGTTCGTCTCGGTCTCTCAGTTACGCCCTGCCGACCACGTTCTCTAGCTCGCTGCAGCAACAATCATCAGGGCCTCTCGATAGTTCGCCAGCGCCAGCAACGCGAGTCCTGCGACGAGGACGAGGATTTCCCGACGCTCGATAGTCCACTCCCGAGGCCCTCGCACCCGTTCGAACTCTTCGCGCCACCGTGGCCCCGACGCCTGGTGCCAGACCGTGACACCGCGAGTTGCGACTGCGATGGCGACGAGGGCTGTGAGTTCGTAGACGCCGCTTCGGTTCAGGACGACCGATAGCGAGGGAGCGAGTCGTCCAGTCTGGATCGCGAGCGAATCCGTGCCCCAAACCACGGCCCCCTGAACCCACGTGACGAGGACGACCAGATACCCGAGTGGTGTCCGAATCGACCGAAACGTGTTCGCCGCGACCACGACGAGACAGAACCCTATATTCCGGGCGAAGATCGACAGGAACTCCGTCGCGACCGAATCGGCTGTCGTCGAGAGCGGTCCTGGACCGCCCGAACGTCGGAGCAGGCCCTCTGGGAGGAGCAGATACGAGACCGTCCACGCAGCGAGAAACAGAGCAAAGCAGAGGCTCCAGAGCGAAACGAACCTGACGGTGACGGAATCGTGATTGACGAGGGCTCCCAGACGACGCGCGTTCGACGTCGACTCGGAGACCTGTGACTGGTCCGACATAGATTCACATTCCCACCGAGACTATTTAAACGGCAGACGGGCGAAGACGATTCGCACGCTCCGAGACGACGTCGCCGGGAAGACGGACAGCTTACATCTCACCGTCCCTATTTACGGGTATGTCCTACGAGGTTCCGTTCCGCGAAGAACAACGGTTCCGACAGTGGCCGCTCTGGGCTCTGTTGGGCGTGGTCAGTCTCGTCTCCGTCGTTGGGATGGGACCGCTCGGCGTCGTCGTCGCCGGGGTCGTTTGCGGATTCGTGTGGTCGCTTCGGTTGGTCACCGAGGTCCGCGACGACGGACTCTACGTCAGGTTCGCTCCACTCCACCGGTCGTTCAGACGAGTGCCCTGGACCGCGGTCGGGTCCGTCGAGGCGACGACGTATCGACCGCTCCGCGAGTACGGCGGGTGGGGAATCCGCTGGCGACCGGACGCAATCGCGTACAACGTTAGCGGCTCGCGCGGCGTACTCCTGACTCGACCCGGCGACCGCGATCTGCTGGTCGGGAGCCAGCGCCCCGACGAGTTGGCGACCGCGATTCGAGAGACCACGTCCGACGCGACCCGCTGAGATCAGTTCCTGTCGCGAGAGACCGCTCCGAGAGCCCCCTGCCGCACGACGAGGGGACGGTTCGTCGAGGTGAAACCCGATTCGCTCACGTCGGCGGCGAGTATCGGTCGAACCGTCGCACTGCCAGGCGGTACGAGAGGGCTGCGACGACGACCGCTCCGAACACGAGCAACCCACTGGCCGTGAGTCGGAACGCTTCGACGCCGACGGACTGCACCCCGGTTCCGACGCCCTGGAACCACGCTCCGATATCCGCGAGAACGCCCCCGTCACGCCCGGCAGCGAGTGTGAGGAGCGCCGCCGGGAGGAACTCCACGACATCCACGCGACCTACAACAGGATCCTGTTCGGGTTGAGCTACGTTGCGCTCTCGTCCGCGTAGCCGCAACCGAGACGGCTGTAGCGACCGATTCGGTGGCTCGCCCGTGGTCGATCGCTCGTCGGCAACCGGCACAGTGCATACTAGCATCCGCAGCGCCCTCAGAGCAGCGTGACTTGCACGAGCGAGAGCACCACCAGCGGGACGTGGAACGCGGCGTGGCCCACCATCGCCGCTTCGAGACTCCGCTGCCAGTACAGCCACCCGAAGAGGAGGCCCGCAATCGCGTTCAGCAGGACCGTTCGGGCGATGAGTGCTGGAGTCAAGCCGACAGACTGAGCGAGGGCCGGGAGATGGCCGATCCCGAACAGCACGGCGGATATCACGATTGCGGCCCACATGACCACCGAACCGGGACCGTCCGACCGCCGACCCGTGACGTACCAGCCGACGAACGCGAGCGCCGACATGAGTCCGTATCGAAGCAGTAGCTCCTCCGTGATACCACCGTAGAGGAAGCGAACTGGGGCGTACGCGAGGACGTTCGCCACGGTCGGTTCGGTCACCCCGATTGCGGACTGGGGGAGGTCCTGAGCGACGAACGGCGCCAACGCGACGTCGAGAACAAGAACGAGTACGCCTCCGAACGCGCCCAAGCCGACGGCGAGGCCGACTTCGGGGCGGAGGCGTCCCCAGATTCCGTCTCCCGTCCTCACGCGGTCCGTGAGATACGATTGCAACCCCGCACGCGGGGCCGCGTACGCGCCGACCAGACACGCAACGACGAGTATGAGGAGCGAATTGACGCCCGAAGACACGGCGAGGAGAGAAAGCGACAGTCCGGCGGGGACTGCCGTCGGCGGCGTCGTGAGGTAGATATACCCGACGAGGGCGAGAATACCAGGGATGCCCGCCAGTAGCGTCAGGCCGAACCGCTTTGCGAAAGAGGAGATGCGCTCGGTCGAGGACACAGCAGTTCCGAGTACCAGTGCCGATAAATAAGTTGTGTCGTCGTCATCGTTCCCGTGACCGGTTCTGTCGGTCACTGGTCGTCATCGACCCCCGTAGGAGAACTCTCTCTTTCGTAGAAGATGAAGCGGGGTCATCCCGGTATCCTACGTCGGGAATCTCCCGCTTCGATAGACGATGGGTCTCTCTCGGGTAAAAACCCGTCGTAAACAGCACCGAGGCGTCTTCCGCTCCCTTCGCACTGGCTGACCCGTTCTATCGTTTCGCCGCTATCCGACGGGTCACGCCGTCACGCCGCGAGAGCGGATTTCGGCGGGGTGGAGTACTCGGGACGGCTGTTCGGAACGCGAATCCGCTACGGCCGCGCCGTACTCGACGCGACCGACTCGGCCGCTTCGAGAAAGAGGCCGATTCCGAGTTCTATCTCGCGGGCGGTCGAATCGAGCGGTGGGAGCAGTCGAATCGTCCGCCTCCCGCACCCGAGGGTGAGGAGGCCGCGTTCGAGTGCCGCCCGAACGACCGCGTTTCGGCGGTCGGCGCTGTCGAAATCGACGGCCAGCATCAGCCCCTTTCCGCGAACGTCCTCGACGGAGTCGGGTGCGCCGTCTTCGAGGAGTTCCGTCGCCTGCGCACCGCGCCGAGTGGCGTTGTCGAGTAGGTCGTGTTCCCGAATCGCGCCGAGGGTGAACGCTCCCATCATCGAGCCGAGGACGTCGCCGCCGCCGAACGTCGACCCCAGCCGGTTCTTCTCCTCGGGGAACATCTCCTTTCGGGAGATGGTCGCGCCGACGCGGAGTCCCTTCGCACTCGCGATGACGTCCGGTTCGATGGGGTAGTGGTCGGAGGCCCACATCTCGCCCGTCCGGCCGACGCCCGACTGGATCTCGTCGACGACGAGGGGGATGTCGTACTCGTCGGTGACGTCGCCGACTTCGCGCATGAACTCGTCGCTCGGGAAGCGATAGCCGCCGACGCCCTGTATCGGTTCGAGCGTCAGGAACGCCACCTCGTCGGGGTTGAGGTGGCCGCCCTCGGGCGCGAGCGAGTTCCGGAGTTGCGACCCCGCGCCCGTGAAGAACCCGCAGTCGCAACTCGCGGCGTCGCAGTTGCGGTCCACGCAGAACGGCACCGTCTCGACGCCGCTTATCTCGGGGTAGTGGCGGGTGTACACCTCCTTCGACTTCGTCACGGAGAGCGTCCCGAGCGTGCGCCCGTGGAAACTTCCCGAGAAGGCGACGCTGTACTTGGCGGGCGCTCTGCGGTCGTGAGATATCTTCATCGCGTTCTCCATCGCCTCCGCGCCGGAGTTCGAGAGGAAGACGGTGTCCATCCCGTACTGGTCGGACACCTCACAGAGTTCCTTCATCAAGTGGCTCGACCCGGGGAACTCCGTCGATTCGGGGTCGCTGCCCGCGCCGAAGTACATGTCCTGTCCGGCTATCTTCATCGGTTCGACCAGGTCGAACTCCCGAAGTTTCCCGAGGACCTTCTCGTTGTTGTAGCCCAACGGGGCCGCGCCGATGTGACAGGTAAAATCGAGGAGGACGTTACCGTCCACGTCAGTCACGAACGGCCCGTCCGCCTCCGCGGTCACGTCCCAGACGAACTCGTGGGAGTACTCGCTCGGCGCGGAGTATTCCTGATGGAAGTCGATCCACCGCCGCGCGTTCGGACCCGGAAGCGCGTTCGCGTCGGGTTCCGCCGTGTCCCTATCCATACACAGATCATGCGTACATCGCACATTAACATTGTTGTCAGATTTCGAGGGGGCGCGGCGAAACGCACGACCGACGCACCGAGACGAAAAGAGAGAGCGGAGAGTCAGTCGTCGTCGGATTCGACCGCACCGCCTCGGCCCGGCGACTCGGGTTCGGTCTTCCGGTCCGGACCGTAGAGGACGGTTTCGTCCTGCAGGAGCACGCGCCCGTAGTTCGAGCCGAAGTCCTTGATCAAAGAGAGCATCGCGAGGAAGCAGACGAAGGCGAACGGCGTGCCGGTGATTATCGCCGCCTGCTGGAGCGTGTTCGCGCTTCCCGTGCCCCCGAGGATCATCAGAATCGCGGCGGTCATTCCGAGGACGACGCCCCAGAATATCCGGTTGATGGTCGACGGACGCGCTTTGCCGCCGGTCGTCATCATCGAGACGGCCAGCGTCGAGGAGTCCGCCGAGGTGACGAAGAACGTCGTCACGAGGATCAAGAACATGTACATCAGGAGAGTGCCGACCGGCAGCGACATCGAGGCACCGCCGACGTTCAGCGTGAGGTTCAGCGCCTCGAAGAGGATGAAGCCGGACACCTCGGCACCGGCCTCGCCGGATATCACCGCGGCGAAGTCAGCGATGCCGTTGTGTTGGGCCCAGACGGCGGTTCCGCCGACGAACGTGAACCACGGGATGGTCGCCGCCGACGTGGCGACGATACCCGTAAACGCGACTTCGCGAACGGTGCGGCCCTTGGAGATGCGGGCGATGAACAGGCCCGCGAAGGGCGACCACGAGAGCGCCCACGCCCAGTAGAAGACGGTCCAGGCGTTCATCCAGTTCGTGGGCTCGGGGTTTCCGCCGCCCATCGCTCCGGCCCCGGTAAAGAGGCTCATCGAGACGAAGTCGGTGATCATTCCACCGAACGCCTGCGTACCGAGCAACACGAGGAACATCGTCGGTCCGACGATGAACGTCGAAAACATGAGCACGACGAACAGAATCATGTTGAAGTTCGAGAGTCGGCGAATCCCCTTGTCGACTCCGAGAACCATCGACGTGGTGAAAAGCAACGTCATGAACGTGACCACGAGGAGGATGCCGATGTTCCCCATGCTGATTCCCCACTGGTAGTCCAACCCGGTGACGAACTGGCTCCCGATGAAGCCCAGAGAGGTCGCCACCCCGCCGATGGTCGCGAAGACGGCGAGGATGTCGACGACTTTCGCGACGGGACCGTCTAAGTTCTCAGCCCCGATGATCGGCGTCAGCGCCGACGAGACCCGAAGCGGGACGTTCTCGTAGTTGTACGCGAAGTAGCCGATGGCGATGCCCATGATGGTGAAGACGGCCAGTTGCGGTAACGCCCAGTGGAAAAGCGTCTGTTGGACGGCGATGGTCATCGCTTCGGCCGAACTCCCCTGCACCCCGTCGAACAACGGTGACGGGTTCGCGTAGTAGAAGAGCGCCTCGGTCGGCCCCCAGAACACGACGCCCGCGGCGAAGCCCGCCGAGTAGAGCATCGAGAAGAACGAGAAGAAACTGTACTCCGGCGACTCGTCGCCGAACTTGATCGATCCCCACGGTCCGACGATGAGGAACAGAAGGAACAGCACGATGAGAAACACGATCAACAGAAGCGCCCAGTTGAACGCGCCCAACATCGAACTGTTCAGCGACGAGATTCCGTTCTCGACGGTGCTCGGACTGAGGAAGAACGCGAGTATTACGCCGACGGTTAGCAGCGCGCCGAACAGGAACACCAGCGGGTCGATCTCCTCGCGGAACTCGCCGATTACCCCCTTCTCGGCGTCACTCATTTCGGTTCACCTCCCGAACCGGACGAAGGCTCGATGTTCGACCGTAGTTCCACCTCTCGTGTACCATGGTGCGTGATGGCATGTGGCCACCATTAACGTCGTATACAATAAGTGTTTCTCACCAGAAATCCATACGAGACTCCCTCGGAGTGCGGTTGTCGATGCGGATGCACCGCAGGATTCAAAAAACGGGCACGCGGCCGGCCGGTCGCGTCCGAAACATCAACCCCTCCCGTCGCCCTCGTTCCACCGTCTGGACTCGGCCGCGGACGAGTGACGAAGAATCGGCGGACTCTAAGGCCTCTCGTCAGAACCGGACGTAGAGTGCACCCGCGGATTCGTCTCTCGGGTGAGACCTCCAATTTGTATCTTTCGGTTCAGACCACATTTATGCCACTCTTACCGTGGTCCGACCGCCACGATTGATGAGGATAATCTGTTATTATGGGAGGGAGTCGCCCCGGGGGTTCCGTCGGACCTTCGGCCGAAACGTCTCCGGCGGCGCCAGACTACTCGTCGAGGGGGGGAACGGTCGAGTTCTCCCACTCGCGCCGGTTCTGAAGCGCTTCGTGGCCTCGTTCGGACAGCGCGTAGTAGTTCGTCCGTCGGTCTATTTCGCCCTTGTCCACGTATCCTTCCTCGACGAGAGCGTCGAGATTCGGGTACAATCGACCGTGGTTGACCTCGTCGTGTTGTTTCTCTAATTCTTCTTTCACTTGCTGACCCGACGGTTCGTCCAGCCCCGCGATTACCGTCAGCGTGTCGCGTTGGAATCCGGTCAGGTCGAATAGTTGGTTCGACATACTTGTTCATCGACGTATGTACTAAAAAACTATCTGCCCAAAATTTCGCACAGTCACTACTTATTTTATATATTTCGTGATATTATATTCGTATCCCGTCGTCCAAGGGACGATTTTCGAGACGGAGTGCACTGATCGGCGTTCGAAAACGAGTCCGACGGAAAAAGTGACTCGTCGGGTGACTGACTCGAACGTATCTGGGTCTGTCGAGTCCCTCAGAGGCCGTTTTATGAGCTGTATAATGATATACGAGGGGGTCCGAACAGGTCGGATTCGTCGGCAATACCCAGATTCAAGAGAATGGCTCAGAATTACAGCCGCATGCTACACGATGCCCCGTTGGCCGACGCTGTCGACGACCTGCGTCGCGGACGCCTCGACCCGGTTGCTTACGTCGAACGACTCGAATCTCGCGCGGAGGCTGTCGAACCGGACATCGAGTCTCTGGTGCCGGAAGAGCGCAGGTGGGACCGCCTCGGAGAGGCGGCGAGAAATCTCGAAGAGCGATTCCAAAGTTCAGCGGAGAGACCGCCGCTGTACGGCGTTCCGGTCGGGGTGAAAGACGTCTTCCACGCCCGGGGGTTACCCACCCGGGCGGGGTCGAAACTCCCCGCGGAGACGCTGACCGGCCAGGAGGGCGACGCGGTCGGACGACTTCGGAGAGCCGGTGCGCTCGTACTCGGAAAGACGGTGACCACGGAGTTCGCGTACTTCGAACCGGGACCGACGCGAAACCCACACGACCCGGAGCACACGCCCGGCGGGTCCAGTAGCGGTTCGGCCGCGGCCGTCGCCGCGGGACTCTGTCCGTTAGCCCTCGGGACGCAGACGGTCGGGTCCGTGATTCGGCCCGCCGCGTTCTGCGGCGTCGTCGGGTTCAAACCGAGTTACGACCGAATCCCCTCCGACGGTGTCGTTTCCTTCTCCCCCTCCGTCGACCACGTCGGGTTCTTCACGCAGGACGTCGAGGGAGCGACTCTCGCGGCCGCCCACCTCTGTGACGACTGGCGGTCGCTCCCGACCCCGCGGGGACGTCCCACCGTCGGCGTGCCGGAGGGACCGTATCTCGAACAGGCCAGCGACGTCGGACTCGACGCGTTCGAAGAACAGGTAGCGCAGTTGCGAACGGCGGGGTACGACGTCGAACGAGTCTCGGTCTTCGAGAACATAGCGGAGATAAACGAACGGCACGAGCGACTGAACGCGGCGGAGATGGCCATCGGTCACGAAGCGTGGTACGGCGAATACGCCGATAGATACGCCGAGACGACTCGCGAACTAATAGAGGAGGGTCGAGACGTAGCCGCAGCCGAAATCGCGAGAGGACGAGAGGGACGCCGAGAACTCCGCGCGACGCTCGAAACACGGATGGGAGAGTCGGGAATCGACCTGTGGGTCGCCCCCGCCGCGAGGGGTCCCGCACCGCGCGGCATCGACTCCACCGGTGACCCCGTGATGAATCTGCCGTGGACCCACGCCGGAGTTCCGACCGCCGCGCTACCCGCCGCCGAAACCGATGCCGGACTTCCACTCGGAGTGCAGTGTAGCGCGCCGTTCGGCGCCGACGAGGACCTGTTAGCGTGGTCTCGGCAGTTGGCCGACGTGCTCGGATAACTCCGCTCTGCTTCCGTCGGCACCGTCCCCGTGCGCGGTGGTGTTACAACGATACGCTTGTAATCCGTGCCGGTGGCCGAGACGTCGCTAGAGAAGTATAGACGTAATCAGTTGTAATTCTTGATCCGTGAGTCGAGAACGTGGTGTCTTCGTCTGTCCTCGCCTAATACGGTGATGGAACCGGAATACCGGTGACGACACAGAGTATATACCGAACCGTACGGATTGTGTCTTGCTGTATCTGTGTATGTGTCGGTACGATTTGGGATATTCGTGGTCTGAAGCTCATTTTAACCGCCCAAAAACTAATATGGGCGGATAACCGAGAAGTAATCATACACGCGTAATCTCACCCGTAGTAACCGTACCGCCTGTACGTTTTCGGTGGTATGTCCAATATATTCTGAAATACACCGGCGTCGGAAGAGACGACGGCCCGGCTTCAGTCGACTCGGTGCGTCGGTTCCTCGTCGGCGAGAATGTCCGCCAACCCCTCCGCGACGATTCGGGGACCGTTCGTTACGGCGTCGCGCGTCGATCCGGCGGTGTGCGGCGAGAGGACGACGTTCTCCATGTCGAGGAACGGGTGGTCCTCCGGAAGCGGTTCGGTCTCGAACACGTCGAGGGCGGCGCCCGCTATCTCGCCGTCGCGCAGAGCGTCCACCAACGCGTCTTCGTCCACGAGTCCGCCGCGCGCCGAGTTGACGAGTATCGCGGAGTCCCGCATCTGCGCGAACTCCTCTGTACCGAGGAGGTTCGCCGTCTCGTCGGTGAGTCGGGCGTGAAGCGTCACGGCGTCGGCCCGTTCGAGGAGTTCGGGGAGTTCGACACCCTCGACGCCCCGTTCGGCGAACGTCTCGTCGTCTTGGTACGGGTCGTACGCCAACAGGTCGGGGCCGAACCCGTCGAGTCGCCTCGCGACCTGTTGGCCGATGTTCCCGAACCCGACGATGCCGACGGTCAACGCTTCGATGTCCCGCGGCAGTCGCGACGGGTCGAACTCTTGGCTCCACTCGCCCTCGTGAAGCGCCTTCGTGTGCCGCGGAATCTCGCGGACTTTCGCGAGGAGGAGACTCACCGCGTAGTCGGAGACTGCGTTCCGGTTCCGGCCGGGCGCGTGGAGGACGGTCACGTCGTTTGCTCTCGCCGCCTCGATATCGACGTTCTCGACGCCGCCGCGCGCGGCACCGACCACCTGCAGGTCCTCGCCAGCCTCGACGACCGATTTCGAGACGGGCGCTTTGTGGACGACGAGTGCGTCCACGCCGTCGAGGTTCTCCTCGATGATGGATGTGTCGTAGGCCGCCGGGCCGCGCGACTCCATCTCCATCGTCACTTCCCGGAATCGCTCCGCGGAGACGTCCGCTTTCCAGTCTATCTGCGAGAAGGAGACGCCCTCCGATTCGAGGAAGGACGCGCTCTCGTACATGTACTCGCTCGGTTGCTGCGGGTCGCCGCAGAGAAGCACGTTATCTATCGTCATCTGTCTGATTCTCCTGTTCTATCGCTTTCAACTTTTCCCACGTCGCCTCGGTTCCCGAAACCGTCGTCCGGAAGGCGTCGCGGACCGACCGGTACGCCTCGGTTCTCGCCTCCGTCGGGTCGTGTCGCCGCGCCACGCCGACCGTCCGTTCGACCGCAGTCTCGTGGTCCTCGTAGAGTCCGGCGGCGATTCCGGCGCAGATGGCGACACCCCGAGCACCGGTCTCTTCGCCCGACGGAACGACGACCTGTTCGCCGAGGACGTCGGCGAACATCTGCGACCAGACGCGACTCTTCGCGCCGCCCCCGCCGAGTCGGACGTCGGTCAGTCGCTTTCCCGCGGTCAGTTCCCGCAGGCGGTCGATAGACGAGAGGGCGACGCCCTCGTATATCGACCGGAGCATCTCGGGTCGGCCGTGTTCGGCGGTGAGGCCCACGAACCCGCCCCGCGCGTCCGGGTCGTCGGTCGACCCGCGGAGGTACGGGAGAAAGAGTAGTCCGTTCGACCCGATGGGCACGTCCGCGACCGAGTCGTTCAGTCGGTCGTAGAACGCCGCCTCGGAGTCCGCGGCGTCGCGCCAGTCTCCGCAGTACTCGTCTGTGAACCAATCGACCGCCGCGGCGGCGGACCGCGTCCCCCGATATCGAAGCCACGAGTCGCGCAGGAACCGACGGCTCAACCCCTCGGAACCCGGGTCCGGGTCGTCGGTCACGTAGATGCTCTGACCCCACGTCCCGACGATGAGCGTCGCCTGTCCCGTCCGGAACGCGCCCGCGCCGAGTGCGACGGCCCCGACGTCGTGGAGGCCGGACGCCACAGGCGTTCCGACCGGAAGCCCCGTCTTCTCGGACGCCTCGGCGGTCACTTCGCCGCACGTCTCCCAACTCGGGACGACGTCGGGCAGGGCGTCGAAGCGGTCTTCGAGGCCGAGAATCTCGAACGCCGTCTCGGAGTACGTCTCCCGCGACACGTCGTAGAAGACGCTGGCTTCCATCTCGTCGGTACAGACGACGTCGGTCAGGCGGTATTTGAGGTAGTCCTTACAGGACAGAATTCGGTCGATGTCGTCGTAAGCGTCCGGTTCCTCGCGCTTCATCCACCCGAGGAGACTCAACGGGTCCGCGACGAACGGTTCGTAGCCGATTTCGTCGCGCACCTCCTCTAAGCGGCCGTCCTCTCGCCACGACGCCACGACGTCGGACGCGCGGCTATCCAACGAGGTGATTCCGTCTCGTATCGGGTCGCCCGCCTCGTCGAGGGCGTAGAGACCGTGGCCGTGTCCGGCTATGCCGACGCCCGCGATTCGGTCCGCATCCACGTCGGGCGAACCGACGGCCTCTCGAATCGTCTCGCAGGTCACCCGAAAGAACGCAGAGAGGTCCCGTTCCACTCGGTTCGGTTCGGGCCGTTCGTTCGGCGTCGGTCGGACGGCGACCGCCCGTTCTCGACCCTCGGCGTCGAAGACGGCGGCCTTGACGTTAGTCAGGCCCGCGTCGACGCCGAGGAGGAGTCGTTCGTCGGTCATGGCTCAGGCGTACAGGCTCTCGCCCGCGCTTTGCGAGAGGTCCGACACTTCGACCATCACGTCGGCGATTCGCTCTCGAATCTCCGTGCAGACGCGGTGCGGGGTGAACTGGGATTTGTCGGGCGACCACTCGGAGTCGGCGAAAAAGCCCTGCCTGTCGTCTTCGACGCCCTCCGGCGGGAGGATGGCCGACTCGTGGTCGCGGTAGAATTCGCAGGCGGTCCGCGCGAACTCGTACTGGTAGCGGGTGTTCTTGTTGAGTTTGCAGACGCCCGTCGAGAGCAGTTCTCGGACCTGTTCGTCCGAGAGGCCCGAGGACCCGTGGACGACGAGAGGGGTGTCGAGGCCGTGGTCTGCGAGGGCCTGTCCGACGTCTCGGGCGATGTCCGGCCGGAGTTCGAGGTTCTTCCCCTTCGAGACGCCGTGTTCCGTCCCGACGGAGATAGCGAGGAGGTCACACCCGGTTCGGTCGACGAACTCGACGGCTTCCTCGGGGTCCGTGTAGTACGCCTCCGTCGTCTCGACGCCGCTCTCGACGCCCTTTATCGTCCCGAGTTCCGCTTCGACGAGTGCGTCCGTCCCCGCCTCTTCGACCATCTCGACGACCTCTCGCGTTCGCTCGACGTTCTCCTCGAACGGTTCGTGCGACGCGTCTATCATCAGAGAGGAGGGGACGTCCGATTCGACGCAGGCGGACAGAAACTCCCCGTCGTCGGCGGGAACGTGGTCGACGTTGAGAAAGACGCCGACGTCGGCGTCGTCGCCGAGTTTTTGAGCGTGCGTCCCCAGTATCTCCAACCCCGTCTCGGGGTCGCCGTTCCCGACGAACGACGCCGTGTCTCGTTTCACCTGCACGACGAGGTCGGATTCGGCACGCTCCGCGCCGTCGACCAACCCCGCGAGGATGTTCGTCTCGGTGACGTTGCTCGCGACGAAGCCGTACCCGTTCTCTCTGGCCCGACCGTAGACGTCCGACAGTTCGGCACCGCTGGCGTATGGCATTGTTGGACACACCACTGTCGGCTGTAAATACGTGGCGGAAACTGTCCGCCGCGCGAAACGTCTACCGTGCGGCGGCGGGCGGAAGCCGCCCCCTCACCGCGCCTCCGTCCACCGGCCGAACCGGTCCCGGAGGAGAGGCGAGAGAAGCGACAGAACGGCGAGTGCGAGGATGACCATCGTCAGCGGGTTCTGATAGAAGACGGCGAGAGAGCCGTCTGAGATGGTCAGCGCCCGCCGGAGGTTCGACTCGGCGATGGGGCCGAGAATCAACCCCAGAACCATCGGGGCGAGGGGGTAGTCGTCGGCGCGCATCAAGTAGCCGAGGACGCCCGCCCCGAGCATGACCCAGACGTCGAAGACGTTCCCGCGGAGGGCGAACGCGCCCACCACGGAGAGGACGACGATGAGAGGCCAGATGTACTTCGGCGGGAGGTTGATGACGCGCGCCCACGCCGGGGCGGCGAGGAGTCCGACCACGAGGATGACGACGTAGACGAGGAAGAACCCGACGAAGATGGCGTACACGAGGGGCGCTTCGCTCTCGAAGAGTCCGGGGCCGGGGCGGATGCCGTGGACCATCAGCGCACCGATGAGGATGGCCGTCACGGAGTCGCCGGGGATGCCGAGAGTCAGCGTCGGGATGAGAGCGCCGCCCGTGCTGGCGTTGTTCCCCGACTCGGCGGCGGCGACGCCGTTGACGTTCCCCTCGCCGAAGGGTGGAACCGCCTCGCTCAGCCACCGTTTGGCCTCGTTGTACGTCACGAACGAGGCGATGTCGCCGCCCGCGCCGGGAATCGCGCCGATGAACGTGCCGACGACGCTCGACGCGAGCGAGACGTTCTGAATCTCTCTGATATCTTCGAGATTCGGCATGATGCCCGAGATCCGCTGCTCCACGTCGCGGCCGGAGAGGCCCTCTCGGTACCGGTGAAGCGCCTCCGCGACGCCGAAGAGACCGATCATCACCGCGATGAACTGGATGCCGGACGTGAGGGCGGTGATGTCGAACGAGAACCGCGGGTAGCCGAGCATCGGGTCGAGTCCGACCGTCGCCAACAGCATTCCGAGAAGTCCGGAGATGAGCCCTTTCACGAGCGAGTCGCCGCTCACGCTCGCGATGATGGTGAGGCCGAAAAACGCGAGTGCGAAGTACTCGCTGGACCCGAACTCCAACGCGACGTTGGCAATCTGCGGCGACAGGAGCATCAGCATGGCGACGCTGATAGCGCCCCCGACGAACGAGGCGATGGTCGCGACGCCGATGGCCCGCCCCGCGTCGCCGTTCTGAGCGAGTGGGAACCCGTCGAACACCGTGGCGGCGGCGCTCGGGGTGCCGGGCGTTCGGATGAGGATGGCCGGAATCGACCCCGCGTAGAGCGCCCCGCCGTAGATACCGAGAAGGAGCATCATCCCCTCCACGGGCTGCATCCCGAAGGTGAAAGAGACGAGGACTGCGACGGTCATCGTCGCCGTCATCCCCGGAATCGACCCCATCGTCACGCCGATGAGGACGCCGACGACGATGAGAAGCAGCGCCAGCGGTTGCGCCACGAGCGCGATTCCTTCGAGGAGGTTGGCGACGGCGCTCACGGGCCGACCACCACCAGCGTCCCCGTCAGCGACGGGAGCAGCCTCGATATCGGTAAGATAGCGCTCTCCGGCAGCGGGACGTTGAGGAAGTCGACGAACGCGTAGTAGAGCACTATCGTCGACACCAGAGCGATGCCGACGGACTTGCCCGCGTCGTCGACGCCGGAGTATCGACCGAACAGCACGAGGAATACGGCGGTATCGACGAGGAACCCGAGCACGGGCATGAGCGCGACGTAGACGACGAGGAACGCCGTCACCGTCGCGACGCGCTTGGTCGTCTCGGCGTCGATAACGTGCGTTCGCGTCTCGTCGGCACGGAGGCTCTGTACCAACTGTACCACGGCGAGGATGCCGATACCTGCGACGATGAGTCTCGGGAAGAACGCGGCCCCTGGCGACCCCGTGTTCGGCCCCTCGGGGAAGTCGGCGGTCACCGCGAAGACGGCGAGACAGAGACCGAGCAACAGGACCGAGGCGAGTTCGTTCGAACGTTCGAGTGTGAGTGTCATTCGTGTAGATCGGTGGGCGGACCGGCCGCGGCCGAAATCTGCGGCGTTCGTTCGCTGTTCGATTCGACGGCGTCCGCTCAGTTCAGGTCCAGACTCTCTATGATGTCGGCGAAGCGGTCGTACTCGGAGTCCATGAACGAGGAGAACTCCTCGGTGTCGCGGTAGACGGTTCCGAAGCCGTTCTCGTCCATGAAGCTCTTGAAGTCGTCGGAGTCGTACACCGACTTGTAGGCGTCGTGAAGCTGCGAGATGCGTTCGTCCGGCGTGTCGTTCGGGACCGTCAGGCCGCGCCACGCACCCATCGTGAAGTCGTACCCCGCCTCTTTGAGCGTCGGGACGTCGGGGAAGATGCTCACGCGTTCGTCACCGAAGACGCCGAGCGTCTTGAGCGGTCCGTCCTGCACCTGCCCGGCGACTTCGGCCGCACTCGCCGTCGTGGCCTGTACCTCCCCGTTGAGGACGGCTTTCGTCGCCGGTGCACCGCCGTCGTATCCGACGTGTTTGACGTCGATACCGGCCTGCTGTGCGAACCCGGCGGCGGAGAGATGCCAGATAGCGCCGATGCCCGAGTTAGAGATGCTTATCTCGCCGGGGTTGTCCTTCGCGTACTGGACGAACTCCTCGACAGTGTCGTACGGCGCGTCCTCCGGCACGGTGAGCGACGCCGGGTCGAAGTTGTACTGCATCACGGAGGTCAGGTCTTCGGGGTTGACCTCCGCGATGCCGAGATGGGAGATCGTACAGATTTCGACCGTCGTCACGCCCACCGTGTAGCCGTCGGGGTCGGCGTTCGCGATGGCGTTGAACCCGACGCTTCCGCTCCCGCCGGTCTGGTTCGAGACGAAGAACTCGGTGTCCATGTGTTCTCCGGCGAGATTCGCGAGTTTCCGTCCCGTCCGGTCCGTACCGCCGCCCGCGGACCACGGAACGATCATCTCAACCTGCTCGCTCGGGTACGACGACGAGCTCTGGAGAGCGCCGGTACAGCCCGCGAGTCCCGCCGCCGCGGCGACGCCGCCGGTCGCCTTCAGGAAACTACGTCGATCGGTGCGAGTGGAGGTCTCTTTCCTTGTCATAAATTCGTCTGGTTCGAGACTTACGGCCGACTATTATGAATGTTGCGGAAGGTTGCACCGCTCACGGTCGGTTCCCGTCCGAAGAGGGAACGGCTCTGTTCATCATCGCCGAACAGCTTCATCGGAGAGCGGCGGTCGGAGAGAGACGACGGAGAGCGGTGAAGCGTTCTCGACGGACCGAGAAACTCGCTCACGGCGTCGAGACTGAATTCGCGTAAAAGGCCTCAAAACTCGCGATATCAACGGAATACGTTGCCACTCGACGGAGATGGTGTCTCCGCTTCGTTCGACACGACGCGGCTTCTATTACGGAAGTAGGCTTGTAACGTTCATCGACGGAGACGAACTTTCGTGCGGCGTTGTCGAACCGGATACGGTGGCCCCGATATCCGTTTTTTCCGTTGTATCACCTGTTATAGCCGATGTCGATGGACTCGACGGGCCGTTCGTTCGTGTCTCGATGGTACTGTCCTGTGCGACCATGTCGAACAGGACGAGCCGCAACGGATATCGGTCGTCCCTGCGCCTTCGTTCTCTGGGGTCGGAGCCGACGCCGAATAGCCGAGTACCGGGCGACGGTGGTTCGGACCGGTTCTATACGACCGTGACCGTGTTTTCGAGAACGCCGATACCGTCCATTTCGATGCGGACGACGTCGCCTTCCGCTAAGGTGAACTCCTCGCTCGGGACGAGTGCCGTCCCGGTGAGGAGAACCGCCGTCTCGGGAACCGTGTTGTGCCGCGAGAGGTACGAGACGAGTTCTTCGCACGACTTGACCATCTCCGAGGTGGACGTCGAATCTTCGTACTGTATCTCGCCGTCGCGTTCGATGGTCATCGTCATTTCGAGGTTCTGCGGGTCGCCGACGTCGTCGGGAGACGCGATGCAGGGACCGATGGAGCAACACCGGTCGTACACCTTCGCTTGCGGGAGGTAAAGCGGATTCGCCCCTTCGATCGAACGACTGCTCACGTCGTTG
Organism: Halopelagius inordinatus; assembly: GCF_900113245.1. NCBI lineage: Archaea > Methanobacteriati > Methanobacteriota > Halobacteria > Halobacteriales > Haloferacaceae > Halopelagius > Halopelagius inordinatus. The sequence goes on along the minus strand of NZ_FOOQ01000005.1, from coordinate 106,154 downwards.
CCGATGGTGTACCCGACGATGTCACCGCGGTAGAGGACGACGCCGAGTTCGGGTTCGGGAACGTCCCACGTCGAGTCCTCGCGGATTCCGACGGCGTCGTTCGGTCCGACCGTCCGACTCTCCGTCGCCTTGAAGAATATCTCGGGGCGTTCCCCCTCGTAGACGTCGAGATAGACGTCCGGCATTCCGCTCTCGGCCTCTCGCGCCTGTTCGCTGATGTGGTACGTCACGCCCGCGGCCCACACCTCGTCCGGCGCGGCGGGCCGCCTGGCCCGTTCGGATAGGTCGTCCGCAGAGAACGACTCCGCCTCGTCGAGTAGTCCGCGGGCCACGTCGTCGATGGACTGATTCGTGACGTTCGCCGCCCGCGCGAGGTCGGAGAACGTCTCGACGTTCGGATTCGCACTGGTCAGATCGAACGCATCCCTGCCGTCTCGCGCGACGAGTGCTGGACGCTCTGCGCCCGCAACTGCGTAGTACTGCATGACTCCTGTTACCAGACACTCCTACATAATTGTTAGCAACAAACTGCGGCGGTCGGTCGCCCCTCTTCGGAGGGGACGACGGTCCCTGCGGGTTCCCTGACCGAAAAGCCCCTAAGTGAGGCGAGCGTAGCTTTTCGCGCATGCCCACAACGAACTACATCGACGGAGAGTGGACCGACGCAGAGTCCGGAGAGACGCTCGAGGTGACGAACCCGGCGTATCCGGACGAAGTCGTCGCGGAGTACGCGAAAGGCTCGGCCGAGGACGCCGAGGCCGCCATCGAGGCCGCGGCGGCGGCCTCCGAGGAGTGGGGGGCCACGCCCGGGCCGGAACGCGGCGCGATTCTCAATCAGACCGCGCGCCTCCTCGAAGACAGAAAGGACGAACTGACCGAGACGCTGGTGCGAGAGGAGGGGAAGACGCCCGCGGAGGCCGGACCCGAAGTACAGCGAGCCATCGATATCTTCTACTACTACGCGCAGAAGGCCTCGGACCACGGCGGGACGGTGAAAGCCGCCAGCGGACGCAGCAAGAACCTCTACACGCGGAAGGAACCGCTCGGCGTCGCCGGTCTCATCACGCCGTGGAACTACCCCATCGCCATCCCGGCGTGGAAGATAGCGCCCGCGCTCGCGACGGGTAACGCCGTCGTGATCAAACCCGCATCGCTCGCACCGGGCGTCGCGAAGGGAATCGTCGAATGTCTCGACGAGGCGGGTATCCCTGACGGCGCTTTGAACATGGTCATCGGTTCCGGAAGCGACGTCGGCGGCGTCATCACGGACCACGACGCGGTGGACGCCGTCTCCTTCACCGGCAGTTCCGCGGTCGGACACCACGTCTACGACGCGGCGACGGACGACCAAAAGCGCATCCAGACGGAGATGGGCGGGAAGAACCCGACGGTGGTCTCCGACACGGCGGACGTAGAGGAAGCCGTAGACATCGTCGCGTCGGGCGCGTTCGGCGTCACCGGACAGGCGTGTACCGCCACCTCCCGAGCCATCGTCTACGACGACGTCTACGACGAGTTCGTCGACGGCGTCGTCGCCGCCGCCGAAGACATCGAGGTCGGTCCCGGACTCGACGGCTACGACATGGGGCCGCACGTGAGCGAGAGCGAACTGGAGTCGACGCTCGAGTACGTCGACATCGGGCAGGACGAAGGTGCGACGCTCGAAACGGGCGGCGAGGAAGTCGAACTCGACGACGCGGACGGCTACTTCGTCTCGCCGGCCGTCTTCTCGGACGTGGACCCCGAGATGGACATCGCCCAAGAGGAGGTATTCGGTCCCGTCCTCTCCGTCATCCGCGTCGAGAACTACGAGGAAGCCGTCGAAGTCGCAAACGGCGTCGACTACGGCCTCGCCGCCAGCATCGTGACGGACGACCACTCCGAGGCCAACCGATACGTGGAGGACATCGAGGCGGGCGTCGTCAAACTGAACGAGAAGACGACCGGACTCGAACTTCACGTCCCCTTCGGCGGGATGAAGAACTCTTCGAGCAACACCTACCGCGAACAGGGCGACGACGCGCTCGAATTCTTCACGACGACGAAGACGGTCTACGACAACTACTGAGTCGGGTACTGCGGCTCGTCATCTTTCTTTTTCGCGCCGTTCGAGACGGAGGAGAGGGCGAAAGCAGGCTGGTTGATCTGATAGTGGCACGTGGCTGCTGACTGACCCCGCAGGCTCTCCTCCGACCGCAGAGGGTAGTGTGTCACCAAACCACATGAATCTTCGGATCGCGCAGCGCGTCTCTGTCAGTCCTCGCGGACGGTGTGTTCGAGGACGCCGATGCCTTCGATGTCGATTTCGACCCTGTCGCCGCCCGAGAGGGGGCCGACGCCCTCGGGCGTCCCCGTCGAGATGACGTCGCCGGGTTCGAGCGTCATGTACTCCGTAATCTCGGCCACGAGTTCGGGGATCGAGAAGATGAAGTCCGCCCGCGAGGAGTCCTGTTTCGTCTCGCCGTTCACGCGCAGTTCGATGCTCGCGTCGTCGGGTACCTCGTCGGGCGTCGCGAGAACCGGGCCGAGGGGTGCGCTGTTGTCGAACGCCTTTCCGCGGATCCAGTTCTGTTCGACGTCTTGGTCGTCGCGGTTCGAGATGTCGTTCAGGCAGGTAAAGCCGGCGACGTAGTCCATCGCCTCGTCCTCCGAGACGTTTCGGCACTGCTCGCCGATGACGACGGCCAGTTCCGCCTCGTAGTCCACTCGTTCTTTGCCGGCGGGGAGCGTCACGGTGTCGCCGTGGGCGGCCAGCGCGTTCGGCGGTTTGAGAAACAGGAGCGGTCGGTCCGGAATATCCATCCCGGACTCCGCCGCGTGTTTCGCGTAGTTGAGGCCGACGCAGACTATCTTGGTCGGTTCGCAGGGGGGGAGTACGTCGACGTCGTCCGGGTCGAACGTCTCGCCGCCGAACGCGAGTCCATCGTCCGTCCACCGTCCGGTTCTGACGCTCCCGGCAGGATCGCGGAATCGTACGCGGTGCATACAGGTGGCGTCTCGTGCCCGCGACAAAACAGTTCTGGAAGCGACAGCGACCCCGACGGGGGAAACGTTGAATCCACTCCGGGCCGAGGTACTGAGAGACGATGAACGGCATCTCGAAACCAACTCTCGGACGCACGAGTACCGAACGAGGCGACGCATGAAAGTCGTCGTCACGGACTACGACTTTCCGGACCTCTCGATAGAACGCGAACTCGCGGAGGAGGCGGGCGTCGAACTGGAGGCGGCGCAGGCGAAGTCGCCAGACGAAGTCGCGGCGGCCGCAGAGGGGGCCGACGCGCTTTTGGTCCAGTACGCGCGGGTGGACGAGTCGGTGTTCGAATCGACCGACCTCCGCGCAGTCGGGCGGTACGGAATCGGCGTCGACAGCGTGGACGTAGAGGCCGCGACGGAACACGGCGTCTCCGTCCTCAACGTCCCCGCGTACTGCATCGACGAGGTATCGACGCACGCCTTCTCGCTTCTGTTGGCCTGCGTCCGCAACGTCGCGCGGTACGACCGGGAGATACGCGACGGAACGTGGGATTGGACCGTCGGCAAGCCGATTCGCCGGTTCGCGGGGCGGACGCTCGGACTCGCCGGGTTCGGGAAGATTCCGCGCGCGGTGACGGAGAAGGCGCGGGCGTTCGACTTAGACGTCGTGGTCTACGACCCGTACGTGGACGCCGAGGACGTCGAGAGTCACGGCGCGGAGAAGGTCGAGTTCGAGGAACTGCTCGAACGCTCGGACTTCGTCTCCGTCCACGCCCCGTTGACGGAGGAGACAGAGCGGATGTTCGACGCCGACGCCTTCGACGCGATGGACGACGCCGCGATTCTCGTCAACACTGCCCGCGGGTCCGTCGTCGACGTAGACGACCTGTACGACGCCCTCACCGGGGGCCGAATCGGCGGAGCGGGCATCGACGTGATGCCGACCGAACCCCCCGAAGACCGGTCGCTCTTCGAACTCGAAAACGTCGTCGCGACGCCGCACGTCTCGTGGTACTCGGAGGACTCCTACGAGGAACTCAGACGAACGGTGACGTCGGACGTTCTCGGCGTCCTCCACGGTGACGAACCGCAGAATCCGGTGAACGAACTCGACTGAGAGGGGATCCGGCGGTCGCGGACCCGAACGGCGATGTCGGTAAGGCCACCACCATGACGGGAAACACGTTTTGCGAGGATGAACAAACACTATGTGTAATGAACAGTAATGATACCTCGTCATGGGAACAAACACCGCGAACACGATAGGGGCGTTGGGAACGTCGCTTCGAATCCTCGAAGCGTTGAAAGAGAAGGGTAACGCCGGCGTGACGGAGTTGGCGAACGAACTCGACCTGCCGAAAAGCACCGTCTACAGCCATCTCCGGACGCTTCGCGAACACGAGTACGTCGACTGGCACGACGAGACGTACTGTATCGGTTTGAAGTTCCTCGACTTCGGCGAACACACGCGCAACCGGATGCGAATCTACGACGTCGCGAAACCGGAGGTTCAGGCGCTGGCCGACGAGACGGGGGAGTTGGCGAACCTCCTGGTCGAAGAACACGGCGAGGGGGTCTACCTCTTTCGCGCCAAAGGCGAGCAGGCGGTCAATCTCGACACGCACGCGGGGATGCGCGTCGGTCTGCACTGCACGTCGCTCGGAAAGGCGGTTCTCGCACACCTCCCCGAGGAACGAATCGACGAGATAGTCGACCGATGGGGACTCCCGGCGCGGACGGCCAACACCGTCTCGACGCGGGAGGAACTCGACGAGGAACTCGCGGCCATCCGCGAACGCGGATACGCCACCGACAACGGGGAACGCCTCTCTGGACTCCGGTGCGTCGCCGCGCCCATCACGAACCCCGACGGACACGCCATCGGCGCCGTCAGCGTCTCGGGGCCGACCAGTCGGATGAAAGGCGAAACGTTCCGCTCCGAGGTACCCGAACGCGTCCAGAGCGCGGCGAACGTCATCGAACTGAACCTGACGTACTCGTAACTGGACGCCGGCCCTCGGGCCCGCATCTTCGACTCCCACGACTCTACAGTCGCCCTCCTCGCGGTGTGTCCAACACCAACGTATATCACGGTCGGTGACGCATCGGTACCCATGCCCGACGAGAGTAGCGAACGCGCGGCGTTCACGTACGACCCGGTGACAGTCGACGGAAAGACGGCCGTCGTCGTCGGCGGAACGAGCGGTATCGGACGAGCAATCGCACTCGCGTTCGCAGAAGAGGGAGCGAACGTCGTCCCGACGAGTCGGACCGAAGAGCGAGTCGCCGCCACCGCCGAGGAAGTGCGCGAACGCGGGAGCGAGGCGTTAGAAGTCACCTGCGACGTGACCGACCGCGACTCGCTCGAATCGCTCGCCGACGCGACCATCGACCGCTTCGGCGGCGTCGACGTCGTCGTCAACTCCTCCAGCGCCATCGCCCGGTCGTCCGTCTCCGAGGTGACAGACGAAGAGTGGGAACACGTCCTCGACGTGCAACTGACCGGCACCCACCGGACGGTCCAGACGTTCGTCACCCGCACCGACGTAGAGAGCGTCGTCAACATCGCGTCGCTCTCGTCCGTCCTCGGTATCGACGAGTTGGCGGCGTACTCGTCCGCAAAGGGCGGTATCGACGGCTACACCCACGCGGCGGCGAAGGACCTCGGACCGGAGGTGCGCGTCAACGCCGTCCGTCCGGGTTTCATCGCCACGGCGCAGACGGCGGACGCCTACGCCGAGGACACGCACCGGTACGAACGAGTCACCGAACGCGCGCCGTCGGGGCGCATCGGACGGCCCGAAGACGTCGCCGGGGCCGTCGTCTACCTCGCAAGCGACGCCGCGTCGTACGTCACGGGTGAGACGATTACCGTCGACGGCGGCTTCACTCCGAGCGCGTTCTGAATCGCGACCGGCAAAAAAGAGGACGCCGACCCGAACTCACATCGACGGTCCGATGCGCGTGATGGCGAACTCCGTGAGTCCGTGTCTCTCCGCGCAGGAACGTTCGCCGTTCGCCACGGAGACCAGCGTCTCCAGCAAGTCGTCGGCGTCGGCCGACGCCGCCTCCACGTCCACGTCGTCCGGGAGTGCCGCCGCCGTCCCGGGGTCGCCGGTCACCTTCACCACCGGGACGAGCGGGTGTCCGGCAAGGATGCCGTCGCCGGTGACGTGGACGACGACGTTCGCACCCGCGGCGGCGAGTGCCGTCGTCGCCTCCGCGAACCGCGACGGCGCGTCGACCAGGGCGAGTCCCTCTGAGATGCCCGCGCGTTCGCCGTACGCGAGCACTTCGGATACGTCTCGCGTCCCCCACGACCGCGTCACCTCCTCGAACGAGCGCTTTCGGGCGAAACGGCCGACCCGCGTGGCCCGCGGCGGGTGCCCCTCGTGTCGCGCTAGCAGGTCGTCCAGCGAGTCGCGTGCGGCCTCGTCCGTCGCGTCGCGGGCGGCCTCGGAGTGAGCGACGACGCGTTCGTTCCCGGCGACGACGACGCGGCCCCCGGCGGCGACGACGGCGCGCGCCACGTCGCCGACGAGGGGGTCCGCCACGTCCACCGTCGAGGTGTCTAAGTCGCTCGATACGATGCCGAGCGTCAGGTCGCCGATGGTCGCGTCGGACCGGCCCGATTCGCGCGCGGCGACGAGGTCGGTGGCCGCGTCGACGCCCCGTTCGACGCATTCGTCGGTTCCGCCGACGCCCTGTATCGACAGTTCTCGAACCGGAACGTCCCGAGATTCGAGCGCTCCCGCCACGTCGGCGCTTTGGACCTCCTCGCACCCGAGTCCGACGACGACGGTTCCCGCGACGTTCGGGTTCTGCGCGAGAGAGAGGAACGTCCGCCGCGTCTGTTCGTTGTCGGCACCCAGTTGAGCGCACCCGTGGTCGTGCGGCGTCGAGACGGCGTGGTCCACCCGCGAGGCGATGCGGTCTGCGACGATGTGCGAACAGATGACAGAGGGGAGGACGAGAACGTTGTCGCGGACGCCGACGCTCCCGTCCTTGCGGGGGACGCCCTCGAACGTCCGTCCGGTGATGGATGGGATGCTCACGCCGTCTCACCCCCGATGGCCGCGCGGTCACCGCGGCCGCGGGTACTCTCGCAGTTGTGCGTGTGGACCCACTCACCGCGCGCTATCGCCTGCGTCGCGGTGCCGATGACTTCGCCGTACTTCCGCACCTCGTCGCCCGCAGAGAGCGATTCGATCGCCACCTTGTGACCGAACGGAACGTCCGCAGAGAGGACGACGGTCCGGTCGTCGTACTCGATTTCGGTGCCCGAATCGAGGTCGTCGACGGTCGTTCCGACGTTGTCGGAGTCGCTCAACAGGAGGAGGGTATCGTCGAGGACGCGGCCCTTCATGCTCCCGCCTCCGCGTCGAGTTCCTCCGGCTGAATCTCGTTTATCGCGAACTCCTCCAGTCGCCGGTGTTCGGACTCGGTGCGCCGTCCGTCCGCCACCTCGACCAACGTCTCGAAGACGCGTTCGCCGACGGAGTCGATGGACTCGCCGTCGAACACCGTTCCGGCGTTCACGTCGATGTTGTTCGACATCTTCCCCCACGTCTTCGGGTTGCCGGTCACCTTGATGACCGGCGCGATGGGGTTGCCCGTCGTGCTTCCGCGCCCGGTGGTGAACGCGATTATCTGCGCCCCGCCGGACACCTTCCCGACGACGCTCTCTACGTCGTACCCCGGCGTGTCCATCAGCGTGAGTCCGCCGCCGACCGGCAGGTCCTCGGCGTACTCTACGATGCCGCGAACGGGTGTCGTTCCGCCCTTCGAGATGGCTCCGAGGCTCTTTTCCTCGATGGTGGTGAGGCCGCCCTCTTGGTTTCCGGGCGTGGGTTGCGCGCCGCGGAGGTCGACGCCCATCAGTTCGGCCATCCCTTCGCGGGCGTCCACGTGTGCGAGCAGTTCGTCCCGCGTCTCGTCGTCGACGCACCGGTCCGCGAGGATGTGTTCCGCGCCGATGAACTCCGGCGTCTCGCTGAAGCAGGCGGTTCCCCCCGCCTCCACGAGTCGATCGCAGGCGGCGCCGACGGCCGGGTTGGCCGCGATTCCGCTCGTCGCGTCGCTCCCGCCGCACTCGACGCCGAAGACGAGTTCGGAGACGTCCGCCTCCTCGCGTCTGGCGCGTTGTGCCTCGTCGTTCAGACGGGCGAGTCGGTCCGACCCCTCCGAGAGGGCGGCTTCCGTCCCGCCGGCCTCGCGGATGGTGAGCGTCTCCGTCGCCGTCCCGTCGGCCGCGATTCGGTCCGCGACGGCGTCGGCGGAGATATCTTCGGTTCCGAGTTCCACGACGAGTGCAGCGCCGACGTTCGGGTTCCGCCCGACGCCCGCTAACACGCGTTCTGTCTGCCGTCTCGCCGCGTCCGGTTGGCTCGTTCCGAGTTGGTGCGGTGTCGCCCGCGCCCACGCGCCTGCTTCGTCGGCGACTGCAGACGAGACGGCGGAGGCGGCAACCGACGTCGGAATCACCGCGACGTGGTTGCGGACGCCCACTCGGCCGTTCGGCCTGCGGTAGCCGCTAAATGTGTGGCCCATGGGAACAACCGTCGCTTAGGATAGTGTTAGTCTTTTCGCCGATGACGGACCGAACCGGCCCCGAGGGGCGCGCGCGGCGGTTAGGCCCCCGAACGCGTACACTGGCGTCTCCTCCCGTGGGGAGTCGCCCAACCGGCGGGGCGCGTCGGGTGCGGTATTTTCGATCCGTGTGACTGAACACTCCATCTCGAATGCTGTCAAAATATATTTATGACAATAGTTCATTGGCCCGTCTATGGCAAGAGATCGCATGCCAGATCGGAGAGACGTGATTAAAGCGACTGCGACGGCCGGGATTCTCGGCCTCGCGGGCTGTAGCGGCATCGGAGGCGGTGGCGGCGGGGGCGGTGGCGGCGGCGGTGGTGGTTCGTCCGGCGGCGGTTCGAGCGAGTTCATAGAGCAGGCGAGCAGCATCGGATTCGAGGAGAACTGGCAAGATAGGCGTCTGACATCGCTCGACGAGTGGAGCCTCGAAAAGCGACAGGCGATTCCGGACGAGGGGAATCGCGCCGATTCGAGCGCGTGGGCCGAGTCCGAAGCGGTCCAGTCGGCACCGTGGCAGCCTCCCGAGGGATGGGACGAGACGGCCGCCGGAGACATCGAGGAGATTCAGCTCCTCAACTTCGGTTCCTTGGAGTACGACCCGGCGACGGTGGCGGCCCACGGTATGTTCGAAGACCGGACGGGAATCACCATCAATCCGCTCGAAATCACCGTCGATCAGGCGATTCCGAAGGAGACGGCGTTCCTCCAAGCCGACGAGGCGAAACCCGAGGCGTTCCAGGTCGTCGTGACCGACTCGATGTCCTCGTTCGCGGAGGCGGGTCACCTTCAGCCGGTCGGTCCGTTGTTCGCCGACAGCTCGATGTGGGACCCGATTCAGCCCGTCGGACAGCAGACCCTGAACTACAACGACAGCCTCTACGGCGGGCCCGCCTACCTCGAAGGCGACCTCGTCCACGTCAACGTCGGGATGCTCGAAGACCAGGGCATCGACCAGTCGGTCATCGACAGCATCACCAACGGCGAGTGGTCGTGGGACGACCTGGAGACGTGCATGCAGGCGTTCGAGGGAACGGGCGCGTACGCGTGGGCGTACCGCGGGGCGTCTCGAACGTACACGATGCGCGACTTCAACAAGCATTACTACCAAGCCGGCGGCGAGTTCGTCAACGACGACGGAACCGTCACGGTCAACGACGAAGCCGGATACTACACCCTCAACAAGATGGTCGAGTGGCTCGACAACGGCTGGGTTCCGGACTCGGTGGTCAACTTCGGGCAGGGGGACTTGGCCGACGGCTTCACCTCGGGGCAGTTCGCCATGGTTCCGGTGTACGGCGACCTGACCGCACAGGCGGAAGCCGAGTTCGGCGACGACTACCAGCCGACGCTGACGCCCGAGGGCGGCTCCGACGCCCCGAGCCCGACGCGTGCGGGTCTCTCGTCGCCCAACGCGGTGGGTCTCAACGTGAACGCGCCGGACGCCGCGAAACTGGCAACCATGATATACATGGACGCGCGCATCTCTCAGCCCGCCGCGTGGTGGGAGTTCGTCGTCGAAGGCAACCAGTCGTGGCACACGTCCGTCTACGAGGAAGCGTCCGAAACCGGGGCCGCGCTCTACCCCGACATCCGCGGTCAGCAGGCCAAGCTCAACAAGGCGGAGGTGTTCCCACAGCAGCGTTCGATCAAGCAGAACATCAGCCAGGAGTGTCAGCAGGCCATCTCGGGATCGAAGTCCCCCGAGGAAGCGCTCGACGCGGCCCAAGACTACATCGACACGGTCCTCGACCAGTAACCACCGTGATGGGAAACTCGATATAGCATGTCCCTCGAATCAGAGACCCGGTTCACCACTCCCGACACGAGGTACGAGAAGCTACGCCACCGCCTCTCTCAGTTCGCGAACGACCACATCCTGCTGGTCCTTTTGGGACCCGCGCTCTTGGTCATCACGGCGATATTCGTCTATCCCGTGTTCTACCTCTTCCAGCAGTCGCTGTACCTGACGATTCCCGGCGCAGTCGAGCGGTTCGTGGGGCTCGATAACTTCGTCACCATGTTCCAGGCGTCGGCGTTCTGGGACTACTTCGTGAACACGCTCGTCTACTCGTTCGGCTCTCTGGCCATCAGCCTCGGGAGCGGTCTGATACTCGCACTCGCGATCAACCACGTGGCTCACTCCAGACTGCGGGACGCGTACTCGACTCTCTTGATGTTCTCGTGGGCGATTCCGCTGGCCGTCGTCGCCCTCATCTGGAAGTGGATGTTCACCGGCAACGAACTCGGCTTCTTCAACATGGTGATGCTGGACTTGGGACTCATCTCCAATCCCATCGCCTGGTTGGCGACGCCCGAATTCGCGATGCTCGCGGTCACGTTGACCGACGCGTGGGCCCGAATGCCGTTCGCGATGCTGCTGTTGTTGGCCGGGTTGCAGTCCATCCCCCAACACATGTACGACGCGGCGAAAGTCGACGGCGCGACGACGTTCCAGACGTTCCGCGCGATTACGATTCAGTATCTGCGTCCGTACATCGCCATCGTCGCGTTGATAAACTGGATGTTCGCGTTCCGCGCGTTCGCCGTCGTCTTCCCGATGACGTCGGGCGGACCCGGAACGTCTACGACCATCTTCAGCATCCACATCTACCGTGAGGGTATGATCAACTTCAACTACGGTTACGCCTCCGCCGTCGCCGTGTTCATCATCGGCATCACGCTCGTGGTCGCGACGTTCTACGTGACCAAGGTCATGGGAGGCATGGAAGGACAATGAGCACACCAGACGAAACCTACGAACGGATCAGTTACGACAGAAAACAGGGCTTTTGGGACATCGTGGAGAGTCCGAAAGTCGTCCACTTCGTGTTGGCTCTGGCGGTCTTGACCGTCATCGTCCCGATATTCTGGGAGGTGCTCACCTCGCTGAAGACCAACGAGGCGGTGTACAACCTCAACTACTTCCCGCGGGACCCGACGCTCTCGTCGTACTATCAGGTGCTCATCGGTGAGAGCTACTGGCGGGCGGTGCTGAACAGCATCATCATCTCGTCCGCGACGACGATAGCCGTGATAACGCTCGCTGTGCCGGCGGGGTACGCGTTCAGTCGGTACCGATTCCGGGGCGACAACGTGCTTTTCATCGGCGTGTTGTTCTCCCGGCTGTTCCCCCCTATCGGACTGATCGTCCCGTACTACCAGATCATGTCTTGGCTCGGCCTGTTGAACACGCTGCCGGGCATCATCATCGCACAGACCTACCTCTGGTTGCCGCTGATGATCTACATCATGCGGAACTTCTTCATGTCGATTCCGCAGGACCTAGACGAGTCGGCGCGCGTGGACGGCTGTACGCAACTGCAGGCGTTCCGGAAGATAGCGCTCCCGTTGGCGCTCCCCGGGGTCGCGGCGTGCTCGATACTGACGTTCCTCTACTCGTGGCGTGAGTTCCTGTTTTCGCTCATCGTCACGACGGACCTCCAGTCGATGCCGATATCGGTCGCCGTCTACCAGTTCGTCGGCGACGTCTCCGTGCAGTGGGCGTCGCTCGCGGCCGCGAGCATCATCGCCATCATCCCCACCATCCTCGTGGTGGTGTTCTTCCAGCGGTACATCGTCAGCGGACTGACCGCGGGAGCGCTGAAAGAATGAGACCGAAGCGAATCTCCGACAATGAGTGAATCCAAACCGACGTCGACAGACGAGACGAGAAGTGGTACCGCCAGTGCGAACGAGGACATCAACGTCCAGATAGAGGACGTCACGAAGGTGTTCCAAAACGACGAGGGCAACGATATCGTCGCCGTCGAGGACCTCGATATCGACATCCGCCGCGGCGAGTTCCTCGTGTTCGTGGGTCCCTCCGGGTGCGGCAAGACCACGTCGCTGCGGATGGTCGCCGGCTTAGAGACGCCGACGGAGGGGAAAATCCGCATCGAAGACGAAGACGTGACCGGCTACGACCCCCGCGAACGGGGTATCGCGATGGTGTTCCAAAACTACGCGCTGTACCCCCACATGACGGTCGCAGAGAACATGTCGTTCCCGCTCCGCATCCGGAACTACCCGTCCGACGAGATAGACGACCGCGTCGACGAAGCGGCCGAACTGCTGGAGATAGACGACCTGCTCGACCGGAAGCCGTCACAGCTCTCTGGCGGCCAACAACAGCGCGTCGCTCTCGGGCGCGCCATCGTCCGCGAACCGTCCGTGTTCCTGATGGACGAACCGCTCTCGAACCTCGACGCGAAGCTCCGGGTTCAGATGCGGACGGAACTCAACGAGATACACCAGCGTGTCGGGAAGACGACGATTTACGTCACGCACGACCAAGCTGAGGCGATGACGCTCGGTGACCGTGTCGCCGTGTTGAACGACGGGACACTCCAACAGATCGGTCCGCCGCAGTACCTCTACGACAATCCGGTGAATCGGTTCGTCGCGGGGTTCATCGGGGAACCGCCGATGAACTTCCTCCCGGTGTCGATTCGGGAGACGAACGACGGCTACGACGCCGTCGGGGAGTTCTTCGAGTTCGAACTCCCCCGGGACGTCGTTCGGGACATAGACGAGTGGGACGGTTCGCTCGACCACGTCACCCTCGGCGTCCGTCCGGAAGACCTGAGCAACCTGTCCGTTCTGGACCACGACGAGTACACCGAAAACAGCACGCTCGACGCCTCCGTGAAAGTCGTCGAGCCGATGGGGTCCGACAAGTTCCTCACGCTGACGTCGCCGACCGACGACACCACGGAGTTCAGCGCGCGCGTCTCGCCCGAGAGCACCGTCGCTCCGGGCGAGTCGATATCGCTCGCCGCCAACCTCGAGAAGATACACCTGTTCGACGAACGGACGGGCGAGAACATCACCTACTAACTTTTCGCCCGTCGCCTCGGGGACTGGCCCCGAACCGCCTCCCCGCCCTCGGAGCGAAGTGGAACGCGCCGCCAACGTATTAGTCAGAACCCCGAGAACGGGGTGGTATGACCGATTGGATAGATCTGACTCAGACGCTCGGTCCGGACTGTCCCACCCGACCCCCGAACCGTCCAGCACCCGAGTTCCTCGTCGAACGCGAGGTGGCCTGTGTAGCGACGGACGCACTCGGTGCGGACGCCCCCGGCGCGACTATCGAGGACCACGTCGTCCACCGGACGCTCCTCCCCGGGGGAGTCCGTATCGTCGAATCCGAAGCCGTTTCGTTTCGGTATTGACGCGGGACTCACGATGGGATGGCGGTTTGTTGTTTCACCGGCTGGGACGCTTTTTGTCTGTCCCGAAACGGAACCTACGGAGATTCAAACAAATTGGCTATGGTTTGCCGTCGGTTCACCGTGGACGACAGCCGGTTAGTCGACGATGGCGACGGCCCGGATGGGTGATCCGGAGCCATCCTCAATCTTGAGTGGGAGGGTGACCAGCAAGGAGAACGGTGGAAGTTCGTCGAGACTCGTGAGATTCTCTACGATGTATGTCTCGTTCCCTAGTAGTTCGTAGTGCGCGGGGAACGACTCGTCGTGTGCCACATCGATAGCGGCAGTGTCACAGCCGACGAGGGCGATTCCAGTATCGGTGAGATATTCGGCCGCTTTCTCGGAGAGTCCTGGCCAGTCGGCCATGTACTGGGTGCCGTCAGAGCCAGTGGCCCAGTGGCGATCCCAGCCAAACCGGAAGAGGACGCGATCATCCTCCCTGAGATCTCCATGTTTTGTTTCCCACTGCTCGATGCGTTCGACGGGGACGGTGGCATTTCGCTCGATATCTGCGACATCGATGGTTGCCGCCCGACCGATGAGGCTGTCGAGATCGATAGACGCGATATCGTTGTGTGCGTCGCCCTCTGCGATAAAGTGGAGCGGGGCATCCATGTGCGTCCCGGTGTGTTCACCGAGCGTCAACCGATAATGGCAGGCAACATCCCCCTGTTCGTAGGATTCATACAGTGTATGGCCGTAACGGGCGTGGGTGGGAACGACGGGCATTCCCTCTTCGAGTGTCTGGGAGAGGTCAACGACCTCACTATCGACGAGCGCGCTGAGCGCATTCGATAGCTTGTTGTCGTCGCTCATCGTCGGTCACTCCGCGAGTGTGCGGTGCGCTCTCTGTCTGATTCGGTGTAGCGAGTTAGTAATTCTGTCATTGGGCTTTGTATCGGCTGCCAGTTGTCTTTCGTTGGTCGAAGTCCACGACAGTCGGGCGAACTGCCCGGCCAATCGTGAGAGGGCTTAATCTGTCATTTCACGATTTCGATCTTGTCACGGTCCATCGACATCGCGACAGCGAAGATGACGACGAACCCGAGGATGATCTCTTGAACAAACGACTGGATGCCCAGCAGGTTCATCCCGTTGGTCAGCACGCCGATGACCATCACGCCGAGAATCGTCCGGTGCGGACCGCCGACACCGCCGGTCAGCGCGGTGCCGCCCATCACGATGGCCGCGATAGACTGGAGGAGCAGACCCTCACCCATGCCCGGCGTCGCCGAGGAGATGCGTGCGGTCAGCAGGACGCCGGCAAGACCACAGAGCGTCCCCGAGACGACGAACGCGCCGATCTTGTACCGGTCGACGTCCACGCCCGAG
This sequence comes from Halopelagius inordinatus, assembly GCF_900113245.1. NCBI lineage: Archaea > Methanobacteriati > Methanobacteriota > Halobacteria > Halobacteriales > Haloferacaceae > Halopelagius > Halopelagius inordinatus. Next base: position 91,038 of record NZ_FOOQ01000005.1, on the reverse strand, counting down.
AAGTCGGCAACCCGCTCGTTCTCGCCAAGGGCGTACGTGTATCGCCCGAACGTTGTCTTCCACGCTAGCAGCGACACCAACACGTAGACAACCAGACCCCAGATGACAAGGTTGGGGACATTGGGGATGGTGTTACCGATGGCAATCTGTCTGATACCCGATGCGTTAAACGGTACCGAGTAGCCACCGGTCATCAACAGGGCCGATCCACTGAAGATGGACAGCGAACCCAACGTGACGAGGAAGGAGGGAATCTTTCCCTTCGCGAACACGACGCCGTTCAACAAGCCGACGCCCGTCCCCGCGAGGACGCCCACCAAGAGAGCGAGCAGGCCAAGCTGATAATCGTTGATAAGTAACGCAGTGACGACGCCCGACAGCGAGACGATAGAGGCGACGGACAGGTCGATACTCTGCTGGAGGATGGGGAACGTCCCGGCGAGGGCGACAAGCAGCAGAATCATGCTGTTCATCATCACGTTCCCGACCAGGTTGTTGTAGGTCAAGAACACATCCGACGTGATTGTGAAGATACCCATCAGTATCAACAGCATCAGGAACGGACCCAAGTCTACGAGGATGTCCATGGACGAGCGGTTCTGTCGGTACTCTCCGAGCCAATCGGCGACTGGGTTGTCTGAGGTTTCTCCGGTCATGTTAGATCATCTTTTTGATTATTTCCGATTCCGTCGGTTTGTCATCGGGCGGTGCGTCAACGATCTCGACCATCTCGCCCTCGTGCATCACGCCGATGCGATTGCTCATCCCGATGAGTTCCGGGAGTTCGTCCGCGATGAAGACCATCGACACGCCGTCGTCGGCGAGTTGACGAAGGATGCGGTACACTTCTTCTTTGGCGCCGACGTCGATACCGCGGGTCACGTTATCCATGACGAGGACCGATACCTCGCGCTGGAGGTTCTTCCCGAGGACGACTTTCTGCTGGTTGCCACCGCTGAGTTGGATGAGCGGCGACTCGATGCTGGGCGCCTTGACGTTGAGTTGCTCGATCACGTCCTCTGCCATCTCGTCTTCCTTCTCGAAGTCGATAAGCCAGTTGACCGTTCCCAGCCCAGGCAACTTGTCGGCGACGAGGTCGGTTCCGATGCTCGGCAACGAGACGTTGACGCGCAACGGTTGGTAGAGCAATGTTCCCTCGGACTGGCGCTCCTTGGGGACATAGCCGACGCCTTGGTTGACCATCCGATGGACGGACCCCGTCTCGACGGGAGTGCCGTCGACGGTGAGTTCACCGGTGTCCGCGGCGTCAACGCCGCTCAGCACGCGGCCGAGGGCGCTCTTCCCGCTACCCATCACGCCACAGATCCCGAATATCTCGCCCTCGTGGACGTCGAACGAGACGTCCTCGAAGTGCCCCTCGTTGCCGAGGTTCGACACCGTGAGGACGGACTCGTTGCCCTCGACGCCTCGCTGGTCGGAGACCTGATAGTACTCGTCCGAGACCTCGCGACCGACCATGCTCTGCTGGAGTTTGTCCTCGGTGGCGTCCCCCCGCTGGAGATGGTTAACGACTTTGCCGTCCCGAAGGACGTAGATGCGGTCGCTGATTTCAAGGACTTCGTCGAGTTCGTGGGAGACGAACACGAACGAGGCCTGGTCGCGGAGGTCCTCGATACGGTCGAACAGAAGGTCACGTCCGTCTTCCTCGAGGCCCGCAGTCGGTTCGTCGAGCAGGATTATGGGGTGGTCGGTGTGGACCGTCTCGGTGAACGCTTTCGCGATACTCAGCATCTGCCGGTCGCTGAACGAGTAGTTCGAGACGCGTTTCTCCAGATCGAGGTCGATCCCAAGCGTATCTAGAATCTGTGCGCCCTCGCGTTTGAGAGTATTAGAGTCGAGGACGCCGGCGGTCGAATAGTCCGGGAACTGCTCTAGGAACAAGTTCTCGTAACCCGAGAGGTTCGGGATGATGTTGTGTTCCTGGTGGACGATGGCGACGCCGTGTTGGGATGCCTCCCGGGGGTTCGTGATCGACACCCTCTCACCGTCGACGTAGATGTGGCCCCGATCTTGCTGGTAGATACCACTGAGGATGTTTAGTAGGGTGCTCTTCCCGGCTCCGTTCTCGCCCACGAGTCCGACGACCTCACCGGTCCGTAACTCGAAGTTAACGTCGTCTAGTGCGACGACGTTCGTGAACTCCTTTCGGATATTCTCAACTTCGAACCGGACCGCCGAGTCCTGTACAGTGCGTTCGGAGAGATCTGTGTTTGCGCTCATGGCGTGAATCGGAACGATCTGGCTTCGAATGCCGGTTGTTCAGTACTCAGACTGTAATCACTAAAAATCACGATAACTCCGTTTATAGGTACGGGTTCTGCCCGTTCTGATTCCGCTGCTGGTAGTCCTCTTCGACCTCGTCGAAGAGGGCCTGGTCGTCGTAGGCGTCCGGAATCTCCAGGTTGTTCGGCTTGTTGTCCTCCGTCCATTTGAGCTGCTCCCACTCGGACTTGCGGATGGGTGCGAGGCTACGCTGGGGATCCCAGTCGTCACCGCTCTCGTGGACTGACATCGCCTTCCAATCGTACGGGGAGTGGCCGTCAGAGTACGCCACGGACAGATACTTCTCCGGCGTGGCGAACTCGGTGTCGAGGTCACTGAACTTTGACTGGTCAAGTTCGGGGTTGAGAACCGTCAGCGTCCGCACCCAGAGCATGCGCTCCGGTATCTGGGGTCGCCAGCCATGGAGCCAGTCCCAGGCCTTGGCGACGGCCCAGCCGCCTTGCCAGAACGGGGGGGCGGCCTGCTCCTGCACCTGGTACGGTTCACCGGAATCCGGGCCGTTGTTGCGGATGTATTCGATATTCGAGAGTGCACCGTCGAATCCGGTGAACGGAATCGCCATGTCGTTCTCGGAGAGAATCGATGCCGCACCGAGTCCGAGCGTGCCGTTGTTGCAGTAGACGCCGTCGATGTCGTCGCCGTGGTTCGAGACGAACGCCGACATCACTTCGCGGCCTAACTGGCGGGTCCACCCGCCGGAGTACTGGTGGGCCAGAACGTTGATGTCGGGATACTCCTTTGCGGCCTGCTTGAAGCCCTCGTACCGGTACGAACCGATGTGTCCCTTCGGACCGAGGATAACGACGACGTTTCCTGAACCGCCCATCTCCTCGAAGAGGATTTTGGCGGGGATTGCGCCGGCATGGTACGTCTCCGGAATCTGGTACTGGACGAACTCCGGGCCCACGGAAGACGGCACCAGCCACTTACCCATCGACCAATATTCGAAGAATGGGACGCCGTTATTCACGGCCGTCTCCGCGAGCGATCGAACGCCCGAGTCGCTAGGTGCGGTCGCGGCGACCATATCCGCACCGCTGGTGATGGCGCCCTCAATCTGGGATATCTGCTGGCTCAGTTGACCACCGTGATCTTGTGCGTTCGCGGAAAGGCCGAAGTCGTTGGCCGCCTCCTCCATACCGTTGCGGAAGGCTTTCCAGAGGTCGATCTTTAGGCTGTCAGGGGACATGAACGCCTTGTCTATCGGCCTGTCGTAACTGTTCTCCTCCCCACCTCCGTTCGTCGTTCCCGTTCCACCGTTACTTGACCCACTGTCAGAATTACCGGAACAGCCAGCGAGGGAGGTTATCGTTGTCGCACCAACCGCCCCACTGACAGCCCGTAGGTACCGACGTCTATGTTGATTGATACCGTCACCCTTGTCATGTCGTCCCATATACAATTGTGAGATATACAACCCCCCCAATAAAAAACTCCCGGTTATACATTATAGAATATTATATAAAAATGGTAACAGATACTCAATAACGACTACTCGCCCATCTCTGCGGGGTAACGTTTTCCTCCGTCATCGCCCGTTATCGAGTATGGTCGTTCCAAAGGCGTTCTCTCACATCGGTCTCCGGGCGGCAGATGTCGATAGCACTACTGCTTCGCTTGAACACCTCATAGGGGTCAACGTCGTAGACCGCGGTGAAATCACAAACGCCGACTGGGAACGTGACGTTCAGTACGCTACTCTCGAACTGGCCGACAAGACAATTTTCGTCGTTCATCCCACACCTTACGAGGCCGCAGGACTCGTTGAGCCGCTTGACCCCGGTATTGCTCACTATGGAGTCGAGGTTGACAGCATAGACGCCGCACTCGATGACTGGAGTGACGACACGGTTCTCATGGAGCCTTTCGATCTCGGTGATACACGTTACGCGTTCTGCACCGGTCCCGATAATACGCGAATCGAGCTCGTCGAGTCACTTACGGACTGAGCTCCACAAACGACGGACTCATCATAGGGCCAGTAAGAGCATGCAAAGGGTCAGCCAAATCCGGATCCGCTGTCGAACTTGGCTGACCTGAAGCGTATTACCAGTTCTCAGTTCAACGGTGGGACGAGAGTGGAATGACGCCAGGTGATTCCAGATCGAGACGGTCACCGATACGCGCAACTTCGAGACTGCGCGGGTACTCGAAGGATGCAGCATATTCGTATACTGATCTCGGGTCGGTGAGCACGCCTTTCCACATATCGTAGTGAGACGGGAGAAAGCGAGCGAGTTGGACGAAGTCACTCCCGACGAGATGGTGACGGAGGGCGTCGTGTTGGACTTCACCGACCACGCTCCCGGCACGAAAATCGAGCGCGAAGCGATGGAATCGGAGGCCGACCGACGGGGACTGCGGGGAGGCGACTTCGTAATCCTCGACTGCGGCAATCCGCCGCGTCCGACCGACGAGTACGTCCACCCGTCGCGCGACGCCGCGGAGTACCTCGTCGAACGCGACGTGGCCTGCGTGGCGATAGACGCTCTCGGCGTCGGCGCTCCCGGCGCGGCTATCGCGGACCACGTGGTTCACCGAACGCTCCTCCCCGGAGGCGTCCGTATCGTCGAGGGCGTAGCGAACCTCGACGCGGTCGAACCGGGGCGCTACGACGTCGTCTGCACGCCGATACCGTACGCCGGCCGAGACGGGTCGCAAGTTCGTCTCCTCGTTCGGCCGAAGGAGTATCGCGTCCTTCCGAGACAGGTTTTTACCGCTACTCGCGGAACCCTGTCACATGCACCCCTCGGCCCTCGTCGTCGCGGACGACCTGACCGGGGCGACCGACACCGGCCACGAGTTCGCCGCTCGCGGCCTCCGGACGCTCGTCTCCACGTTCGACGCATCGACGACCGACGCGGGCAGTCAGACAGACGTTCGCGTCGTCGACACCGACTCCCGGTACGCCGACCCGACGGACGCCGCCGTGCGGGTCGAACGCGTGATTTCCGACGGCGACGCCGGGTTCGTCTACAAGAAGGTCGATTCGACGCTCAGGGGGAACCTGGTCGCGGAAGTGGACGCCGCGGTGAACGCGACCGGTGCCGACGTCGCCCTCGTCGCCCCCGCCTCACCGCGCAACGGACGGACGACGGTCGAGGGGTACCACCTCGTCGACGGCGTCCCCGTCTCGGAGACGGACGCCGGGAACGACCCCGACAAGCCGGTCGAAACATCGCACCTCCCGACGCGGTTCGCGCCGTCGTCGTTCCCGGTCGTCCGCCTCCCGGTGAACCGCGTCGCGGCCGGTGCGGCCGCCGTCGCCGCGGACCTCGAAGCGACGGCCGCGGAGGGTCGAACAGTGGTCGTCGCCGACGCCTCGAACGAACGCCACCTCGACGCGGTGGCGTCGGGAGGAGCACGGGCGGACTGTTCCGTCGTCTACGTCGGGAGTGCGGGCCTCGCGCGGTACGTCGAGACGCCGCCGCCCGCCGCGGACGGCCCGCCGTCCGTCCCCGGACGAGAGCGGAGCGTCCTCTGCGTCGTCGGGAGTACGAACCCCGCGACGGTCGAGCAGATTCGCGCCCTTCCCGACGCGTCGGTCGTCTCCCTCGACGTAGAGACGGCCGTGGAGTCCCCCGCGACGGCCAGCGACGACGCCGCGGCGGACTGCGAAGCCCGCCTGAAGCGGTCCGGCCTCGCCGCACTCGTCTCCGCGCCGGACCCGGACGCCCCGAATCGTGCGGCCGAGGCGGGACGGCGACTCGGTCTGGACGGCGCGGAGGTGCGCGCGCGCGTCGGCGAGGCGTTGGCCGGGACCGTAGAGCGACTGTGGCGCGGCGGCGAGAGCGAAGACGACGGTGGCGGGAACGCGGCCGACGGGAGTTCGCCGGAGTCGCTTTTCGTTACGGGCGGTGCGGTCGCCGCCGACGTGTTCGACGCCTTGGACGCGAGGGGCGTCCTCCTCACCGGGGAGTCGGTCGAAGAGGGAATCCCTCTCGGACGCGTCGCGGGCGGCGTCGCCGACGGGACGCCGGTGGTCACGAAGGCGGGCGCGTTCGGCAGTTCCGGGGCAATACGTAAGTGCGCCGCCCGTCTCGGGGGACGTGATGACTTCGAGTAAACCGCTCGTCGCCGTGACGATGGGCGACCCGGCGGGGGTCGGCGCGGAAGTCGCCGTCGATGCGTACCGCGATGCAACCGAGTTCGCGCGAGTCGTCGTCGTCGGCGACGCGGACGCGATTCGGACGGCCGTCCAGGTGTGCGACGCCTCTCTCGACGTGCGCACGGTCGATTCGGTCGGCGACGTGGACGACGACCCCTCGACGCTCTCGGTGTTGGACCTCGACAACGTGGACGAACTCGTCCACGGCGAGTTGCGCGCGGAGTACGGAGAGGCGAGTCTGGAGTACGTCGAACGCGCCATCGAACTCGCCGTCGCGGGCGAAGTAGACGCCATCGCGACGGCCCCCATCAACAAGCAGGCGACGCGGATGGCGGGGAGCGACCACGCCGGTCACACCGGCCTCCTCGCGGAGCGAACCGACACCGAGAACTACTCGATGATGCTGATAGAGGAGGACCTGCGCGTGACCCACGTGAGCACCCACGTCCCCCTCAGAGACGCCTGCAACCTCGTGACGACCGAGAACGTCCTCGACACGATTCGAGTGACAGACGACGCCCTCCGCGAACTCGGTCTCGACTCGCCGCGCGTCGCCGTCGCGGGGTTGAACCCCCACGCCGGGGACGGCGGACTTCTCGGCGACGAGGACGAAGCGGAGATAGCGCCCGCGGTCGAACGCGCCCGCGAGGAGGGTATCGACGCCGACGGACCCCTCTCGCCGGACACCGTCTACGTCCGCGCGGCGCGCGGGGACTTCGACTGCGTCGTCTCGATGTACCACGACCAGGGACACATCCCGCTGAAGATGCTCGGGTTCGACGGGTCCGGGGGCGTGAGTGGAGTCAACATGACCGTCGGCCTCCCCATCGTCCGCACGAGCGTCGACCACGGAACCGCCTTCGACATCGCGGGCGAGGGTATCGCGAGCGAAGCGAGCATGGTCGACGCCATCAGAGTGGCGGCGACGGCGGTGGACAACCGCCGAGAGGACGCGAAGTAGCGACGGCGCGGTATCTCGGCCGCGCCTGTATCGGCAAGAGTTAACACGGTAGTGACGGAACTGTGACCCATGTCCACAGACGCGGTATCGGCCTTCGAGTCGTCGCTTTCGAATCTGGACGTGACGCTGACGCGAACCGACCCCGACGGGTTCGCAGCGGCCGTCACGGACGCAGTAGAGGAACCGGCAGTCGGGACGCCACTCGGGTTCGATGGCGTCTCGCTCGACGACACGCCCGTGCGGACCGACCTCACCCCTCGTCGCCTCACCGAGGCGGAGACGGGCGTCACGCCCGTCGGACGCGCCGTCGCGGAGTACGGAACGCTCGTCGTGGAGTCGAACGCCGCCGGAAACGAGTTCGTCGCGCTCTACCCGCCGACGCACGTCGGCGTCGTCCGCGAGAGCGACGTGGAAGCGGACGTCGAGTCGTCCGTCCCGTACCTCACAGACCGGTTCGAGAGCGGGGAGTCCGCCGTCTTCGCCACGGGCGTCAGTTCCACCGGCGACATGGGCGCGTTGGTCGAGGGCGTCCACGGACCGAGCACCGTCCGCGTGATTCTCGTGGAGGGACTATGAGCGCACAGAGAGAACGCCGTCGGAAGGCCCAGAAGATACGCCACCTGTTGGAGACGGAGGGCGACGCCATCCACGCCAACACCACCGTCTTCAACGACGACAGATACGAGGTCACCGCCGGATTCGAAGAGTACGAGGACCTGCGGACGGAGGCGCGGGCCATCAAGGAAGACGCCATCGAACGCCTCCCGGAACTCGTCGAACGGGTCCGCGAGAGCGTCGAGGCGAACGGCGGAACGGTGTACGTCGCGGACGACGCGGCGGACGCGAACCGCTACATAGAGACGGTCGTCGAGGACGAGGACGCCGAAACGCTGGTCAAGAGCAAGTCGATGACCACCGAGGAGTTGGACGTGAACGAACACCTCGAATCTCGCGGCGTGGACGTCTGGGAGACGGACCTCGGGGAGTTCGTCCTGCAGGTGGCCGACGAAGCGCCCTCTCACCTCGTCGGACCCTCGCTTCACAAATCGAGAGCGGACGTGGCCCGCCTGTTCAACGAGACGTTCGACCCCGAGGAACCGTTCGAGACGCCGCAGGAACTCACGGAGTTTGCCCGCGACTACCTCGGCGAACGCATCCGAGACGCCGACGTGGGGATGACGGGCGCGAACTTCGTCCTCGCGGACTCCGGCACCATCACCCTCGTGACGAACGAGGGCAACGCTCGGAAGTCGGCTGTCACTCCCGACACGCACGTCGCCGTGGCGGGCCTGGAGAAACTGATTCCGGGGGCCGAGGAACTACAACCGTTCGTCGAACTCATCGCCAAGGCGGCGACGGGGCAACCCATCGCGCAGTACGTCACGATGCTCACGCCGCCCGTGTCGTCGCCGACAATCGACTTCGACAGCCCGGACGAACCGCTCGGAAGCGCGGACGAGCGAGATTTCCACCTCGTCCTCGTGGACAACGGCAGACTCGACATGCGCGAGGACGACCACCTGAAGGAGACGCTCTACTGCATCCGGTGCGGGGCGTGTGCGAACTCCTGCGGGAACTTCCAACACGTCGGCGGCCACGCCTTCGGCGGGGAGACGTACACCGGCGGTATCGCGGGCGGGTGGGAGACGGGCGTCCACGGACTCGAGAGCGCAGACGAGTTCAACGACCTCTGTACGGGCTGTTCGCGGTGCGTCAACGCCTGCCCGGTGAAGATAGACATCCCGTGGATAAACACCGTCGTCCGCGACCGGTTGAACCGCCAGAGCGACGCCAGCGAGTTCGACTTCCTCGTGGAGGGTCTCACGCCCGACGCCGAACCCGGCGGGATGGACGTACAGAAGCGTCTCTTCGGGAACTTCGGAACCCTCGCCAGAGTCGGCTCCGCGACGGCACCGCTCTCGAACGCCGTCTCGAACCTCGGACCGGTCCGGGCCGCGATGGACCGACTCCTCGGCGTGGACGCCCGCCGCGACTTGCCCCAGTTCCGCCGGGAGACGCTCGTCGACTGGTTCGAGAAGCGAGACGGCGCAACCCACTCGGACGCCACCGCCGGCCGGAGCGTCGTTCTCTACCCCGACACGTACACGAACTACGTCCTCGTCGAGAGGGGAAAAGCGGCCGTCCGAACGCTCGAAGCCCTCGGCGCGCACGTGGAACTCGCGACGCCGAGAGAGAGCGGGCGCGCACCCCTTTCGCAGGGGATGGTCGAGACGGCGAGAGAGAACGCGCGCGCCGTCGCCGCCGACTTGGACCCCTACCTCGATGCGGGGTTCGACGTGGTCGTCGTCGAACCCTCGGACCTCGCCGCGTTCCGCCGCGAGTACGAGAAACTGCTGGACGGTGAGACCCACGAACGACTCTCCGAGAACGCCTACGAGGTGATGGAGTACGTCTACGGCCTCGTCGAGAACGGTGCCGATCCGGGCGTCCTCTCGTCGCCCGGCGCGGACACCGAACGCGTCGCCTACCACAGTCACTGCCAACAGCGAACGCTCGGCGTCGAAGCGTACACCGAAGCCGTCCTCGCGAATCTCGGATACGACGTGCTGTCTTCGGACGTGGAGTGCTGCGGCATGGCGGGGAGTTTCGGCTACAAATCGGAGTACTACGAACTCAGTATGGACGTCGGCGAGGACCTGCGCGAGGAGTTCGCAGACACCGACGACAGAACCCTCGTCGCCAGCGGAACGTCCTGCACCGAACAGATGGGCGACCTGTTCGCCCGCGACGTGACCCACCCCGTCGAACTCGTCGCGCCCGACGGGTAACTTCGGCGCGGACGGGCGGGCGCGACGCTCTCGGCGGCGTCAGCTTTTTTATCCGGCGAAGTGGTTTGATTTGGCATGGCAAGAAGTGACAACGACGGGTCGGGGCCGACGCCCGTCGCGGAGGAACCGATTCTGGACGCCTGCGGGGAGACGTCCGTCCCCGAGATGGGCGTCATAGAGCAGGTGTGGGAGACTGACCCGATTCCGACCGACGAGGTGCGCGACCGGGCGGCAGAGGCCGTCTCCGCGTTGGAGTTGGACGGCGTTCCCGACGGCGGCGAGGTGGCCGTCGGCGCGGGGAGTCGGGGCATCGCGAACATCCCCGACATCGTCGGCGGCGTCGTGGACGGACTCCGAGAACGGGGGTACGACCCGTTCGTCTTCCCGGCGATGGGGAGTCACGGCGGGGCCACCGCCGAGGGACAACGAGAGATGCTCGAGTCTCTCGGCATGACCGAATCGACTCTCGGGTGCGAGATACGGGCGACGATGGACACCGTCGTCGTCGGGCGGACGGCGGACCGCGACGTGGCGGTCCACGCCGACGCGAACGCCGCCGCCGCGGACGCCATCGTCCCCGTCAACCGGGTGAAACCCCACACGGACTTTCAGGGCGACGTGGAGTCGGGCCTCTCGAAGATGCTCGTCATCGGGATGGGGAAACAGCGAGGCGCGAAGACGGCCCACGAGTGGGCGACCGACTGGAGTTTCCGCAACATGCTCCCCGAAATCGCGTCGCTTCTGGTGGCGGAACTGCCCGTCGCGGGCGGCGTCGCGATCGTCGAAGACGAACACGACGACACCGCACACCTCGAAGGCGTCCCCCCCTCCGGGTTCCTCGACAGGGAGGCCGAACTCCTCGAACGGGCCTACGACCACCTGCCGACGATACCGTTCGACGAAGTTGACGTCCTCGTCGTAGACCGGATGGGAAAGGACATCTCCGGGGCCGGGTTGGACACGAACGTCATCGGACGACTGGTGTTCGGTCCCGAACCGGAACCGGAGACGCCGAACGTAAAGCGCATCTTCGTTCGCGGTCTCACCCCCGCCTCTCACGGCAACGCCACGGGTACGGGGTCCGCCGACGTGATACACGCCGACCTGTTCGAGGAGATAGACCTCCACGACATGCTGATGAACACGATTACCGCGAGTACGTTGCGGGGCGCGCACGTTCCGCCGGCCGTCGAGACTGACCGCGCCGGCATCGTCACCTGCCTCTCTACCATCGGCGTCGAGAGTCTCGACGCGCCGCGGGTCGTCCGCATCCGCGACACGATGCATCTCGAACGAATCGAGGCGTCGCCCGCCCTCCTCGCGGAGGCGCGCGAACGCGACGACCTGCGCGTCGTCGAGGAGGCGGAACCCGTCGCCTTCGAGGACGGCCAACTTCGAGAGGACGTTCTGGGCGCGTGAGTCGCGCCCGTCGGCGCGGCGGGGGCGGGGTGGTTTTTTGACCGTTCGGCGAGAGAGACTGCGCATGGAGCCAGCACTCATCCTGCCCGCAGAGCGCGACGAACGTTGGGATTTGGCGAAACAGATGGGCGTCGAGACGGCCGTCTACCACTCGCTCGAAATCGGTGACGGGTCGCGGCCGTGGCGGTACGACGAACTCCTCGAACTCACGCAGGAGTTCCGCGACTACGGCCTCGAACTCGGCGTCATAGAGGGGTGCGTCCCCATCTCCGACGACACCCGACTCGGCCGGGAGGGCCGCGACGAGGAGATAGCGCGGTTCAAGCGGTACCTGCGGAACCTCGGCGAACTCGACGTCCCCGTCGTCGCCTACGACTGGATGGCGGGCAAGCGGTGGGCGCGCACCTCTACGGCCGTCCCCATCCGCGGCGACTCGGTTACCACCGCGTACGACGACGAACTGATGGCTGGCGCGCCCGACCAAGACATCGCGCCCGTGGACGCCGAACGACTCTGGGACGCCCTCGAACACTTCCTGAACGAGGTGGTTCCCGTCGCCGAGGAGGCGGGCGTGAAACTCGCGCTTCACCCCGACGACCCGCCGATAGACAGCATCCGCGGCGTGGACCGCATCGTCACCTCGCCGGAGAACTACGACCGCGTGATGGAGATGTACGAAAGCGAGTACAACGGCATCACGTTCTGTCAGGGTAACTTCGCGGCGATGGGGGCCGACGTCCCCGAGACCATCCGCCACTTCGGCGACCGAATCAACTTCGTCCACTTCCGCGACGTGGAGGGGGACGCGCGGAAGTTCGTCGAGACGTGGCACGACGACGGGCCGACGGACATGCGCGCCTGTATCGAGGCGTACCGGGACATCGGCTTCGACGGCCCCGCCCGCCCCGACCACGTCCCGACGATGGCGGGCGAGGAGAACTCGAACCCCGGGTACATGACGCTCGGACGTCTCTACGCCGTCGGCTACATGAAGGGTCTGCTGGAAGCCACCGACTGACCGCGGACGCTCCGTCCCGCTTGTGGGATGCGAACGTATAACTATCAACTCGGAGAATGGAAGCGTGAACGATGGGACGAATACGACCCGACTTCACCGACGAAACCGTAATCGTGACCGGCGGTGCCTCCGGTATCGGACGAGAGGTGGCCCTGCGCTTCGGCGACGCGGGCGCGACAGTCGTCGTCGCCGACTTAGACGAGGAACCGAAGGACGCCGACGCGCCGACGCACGAGGCCATCCGCGACGACGGCGGCACCGCCGAGTTCGTCGAGACGGACGTGACCGACCGCGAACAACTCCGCGCTCTGGTCGAGGCGGCCAGAGAGTTCGGCGGCGTCGACGTGATGGTCAACAACGCGGGACTGATAGTCAACGGCTCCATCCTCGAACTCGACCCCGAGGAGTTCGACGCGATACACGCCGTCAACGCGAGAGGCGTCTACTTCGGGACGCAGGTGGCCGCAAACGATATGCTGGACCGAGAGGACCCCGGCGTCGTCCTCAACACGGCGTCGATAAGTTCGAACTCCGCGCAGTTCGACCAAGTGCAGTACGACTCCTCGAAGGGCGCGGTGCGGATGATAACGCGCGGGGCCGCCTTGGAGTTGGCCGAACACGGCATCCGCGTCAACGCCGTCGCTCCCGGCCAAATCGCCACCGAGTTCACCGACGGCTGGTCCGAGGAGGCACACGAGAAAGCGGAAAGCGGCGACCTCATAAAGCCGGTTCCGCTCGGACGCGCCGGGACGCCAGCGGACGTCGCGGGGGCGTACCTCTATCTCGCGAGCGACGACGCGGGCTACGTCACCGGCGAACTCGTCCACGTCGACGGCGGGTGGCAGATATTCTGACCGGCGGTCGCCGCCGTCCGACCGACATCCGTCCGACATTTCTTTTACCGCCACGCCTGATGGGTCGGTATGGAACTATCCTCACTGACCGACGACTTCGACCGGCGCGACTGGCAGGACGTGACCGAGACGGACGACCCCGTGCGCTTTGCGATGGTCGGGGTCGGATGGTGGACGCGCGAGCAAGCGATGCCGGCCGTCGTCGCGAGCGACCTCTCCGAGACGACCGTCCTCGTCAGCGGTGACCGCGAAAAGGCAGAATCCGTGGCGTCCGAGTCCGAGACGGTCGAACACGCACTCACGTACGACGAGTTCCACGACGGCGTCGCGAGCGACGCCTACGACGCCGTCTACGTGGTGACGCCGAACGCGCGTCACTTAGAGTACGTCGAGACGGCCGCCGAACTCGGGAAGGCGGTCCTCTGTGAGAAGCCGATGGAGGCCACCGTCGAACGCGCAGAGCGGATGGTCGAGGTGTGCGACGAACACGACGCGACGCTCATGATAGCCTACCGGATGCAGACCGAACCGGCCGTTCGGAGGGCCAAAGAGCTGATATCTGCGGGATACGTCGGCGATCCGGTGTTCGTCCACGGGAACATGACCGAGCCGATTCTGGAGTTGGTCCCGAACCCCGACCAGTGGCGACTCGACTGGGACCTCTCGGGAGGATGTGCGGCGATGGACATCGGCATCTACTCTTTGAACACCGCCCGGTTCCTCTTGGACGACGACCCCCTGCGCGTTCGGGGGTCGGTCGCGTCCGTGCAACCGGAGTTCGACGACGTGCCCGACGAACACGCGGCGTTCCAACTCGACTTCCCCGGCAACACGTTCGCGCTCTGTACGGCCAGTCAGAACGCGCACATGGCGAGTCACATCCGCGTGACCGGCACCGAGGGGCAACTCCGCATCGAACCGGCGTTCTACCCGTGGGACGACCGCAAACTCCACCTCTCGCACGGCGACGCCGACGTGCAGATAGAGTTCGAACAGAGAGACCAGATGCAAGAGGAGTTCGAGTACTTCGCGCACTGTCTTTTGACCGACGCCGAACCGCACGCCGACGGCGAACACGGCCTCACCGACATCAGAGCGATCAAAGCCGTCTACGAGGCGGCCGAGTCGGGCGAGACCGTCGAACTCGACTGACGGGGTCGAACCCGACCGACGGAACGGTCACCGATGGGTCGAGGGCGGGACGACGCCTGGAGACCCCAAATCGACTCTGTCTCCGATGCGGACGACCTCCAGAGTGCGCGGGTACTCGTAGGAGTCGGCGTGCTCGAAGAGAGATTTCGGGTCGCCGCCCACGCCCTTCCACATGTCGTAGTGCGAGGGCAGCAGACGGTCGAGTCGAAGCGCGTTCGCCGCCTCGACGACGTCGCCCTCGGACATGTACCACTCGGTGCGTCGCGTCTCGCCGTCCTCCGGGTAGTGAATCCGACCGACGGTCCCGAACGCGAGAGCGCCGACGTCGATATCGAACTCCTCGCCGACGGACTCGAACGCCGAGGTGGGTTTGCTGTCGCCGGGGTGAAAGAACGTCCCGGCGTCGTGTTCGACGACGTAGGAGACGGGTTCGATGGCGTCGCCGTCGTTCGCCTCCCGAACGTGGACGGTGAAGTCCCCGACGGCGAACGAGTCACCGACCGAGACGGTCTCGCTTCTGTCGTCGCCGACGCGCAGGTCCCCGTCGTAATCCGGCGAGTCGTACGACGCACTCGGCGCGTACAGGTCACCGCCGTCGTCGAGTAGCGGTCCGTACGACGGCGGATGCATGTGGTCTATGTGTTCGTGCGTGACCAACACCGCGTCGCAGTCGGCGACTGCGGTCGGGTCTATCGGCACCGGAATCGTCCGGACGAGTCTCGGCGGGTCGCCGTCCCCGAAGTAGGGATCGACGTACAGCGTCGTCGTCTCGGATCGGAGGACGAAGCCGTTACAGCCGAGATACCAGACGGCGACCCCGTCGGGGTCCGACTCCGCTATCTCCGTGACGAGCCAATCGCCCCACGTCGAGTGTACCGTGTCGTCTGTCATCGTGGTACAGTCTCTGTCGGCGACGTGGTAAATTCCCGGGGTAGTTCACCCGAAGTAGTCGCTGAGGTAGTCCGAAGCGTTGTCCTGCGTGACCTCCAGACCCTCGATGGTGATGGTGTCCTCTACGTCCTCGCCCGCGAGGTGGGCCTTCCCGCTCTCTATCGCCGTCGTGACCATCTCCTCGGGGAGTTGAGCGAGCGTTCCGTAGTACTCGTTGTCCGAGAACTGTTCGACCCACGCCTCGGTGCCGTCGATGCCGGTGACCGGAACCGACATGTTCGCGTTCCGGAGTGCCTGGTGCGCGCCGAGGGCCATCAGGTCGTTCTGACAGAACACGCCGTCTATCTCGTCGCCGTACTGCGTGATGAAGTCCTCCATCACGCTGAGGGCGTTCTGCGTCGAGAACTCGCCGGTCTGCGTGGCGAGTTGGTTGAGGCTGTCGTTCTCGCTGACGGCGTTTTGGAACCCCTCTCCCCTGTCGTTCGTGACGCTCGCTCCGGGCGTTCCCTCCAGTTGGACCACGTCGTAACTGTCTCCGTCGCCGTTCGCTTCCATGAACGAGAGGCAGAGTTCCGTCGAACGCTGTCCGAGTTGGACGTTGTCCGAGGCGACGTAGGTCACCGTCTCGCCTTGGGAGATGTTGCGGTCGATGGCGACGACGGGGATGTCGGCGTCGTTGGCCTGTTGAATGGCGTTGATGACGCCTTCCGCTGTGATGGCGGATATCATGAGGAAGTCCACCTCGTTCGAGATAGCCGTCTCGACGGCGGACACCTGATTCGACTGGTTGTTGCTCGCGTCGTAGAACGACGACTCGGACGATATCAGGCCGTCGCTTTGCGCCTGTTCGAAGGCGTTCTCCATGCGCGCGAAGAACGTGAATTCGAGCGACGGAACCGAGAGCGCGACGGTGGGCGTCGACTCCCCGCCCGTCGTCTCGGTACCGTCGGTTTCGTCTGTCGTCTCGGTACCGTCGGACCCGCCGCCCGCCGTCGTCTCGGAGTCACCATCGCCTCCGTCGCCGCTACAGCCAGCGAGCATAGCCGTCCCGGCGATGACGCCAGTGCGGATGAACCTCCGTCTTCGAACGTTCTGTGACATACGGTAACGTTATTCTCACCGAGGGCAGAAAGTAGTATCGGTAGATGCGACGCGCCTCTCGGAATCCAGTTTTCAGTTCTCCCCGGAGACGTTCGCGAGAACGGCCAACATCAGGACGATACCCTGTGCGACGAGTTGGCCCGAGGGGCCGACGCCCATGAGATTGAGTCCGTTCTGGAGGACGCCGAGGATGAGAACGCCGATGAGCGTTCCGACCATGTTTCCAGACCCGCCGAAGAGGTCGGCCCCCCCGAGGATGACCGCCGCGATGGGCGGAAGCAACAGGCCCGCACCCATCGTCGGGACGGCGCTCCCGAGACGGCCGAGGGTCACCAGTCCGGCGACGGCGGCGAACGTTCCCGAGATGACGAGGGTGCCGAGACGGACGGCCGCGACGTTGATACCCATCCGCTCGGCCGACTGGCGGTCACCGCCGATAGCGTAGATGTACTGGCCGAACTTGGTGTACGAGAGCATCAACTGCGAGACGACGAGCAAGGAGAAGAACACGAGGACGATGCTGGGCAGTCCGAACAGTCGCGACCCCCCGATGTTCGTTATCGACTCCGGCAGTCCGATGATGGGGCGGTTACCGGAGACGATGAGTCCGAGTCCGTCCGCGAGGAACAACACCGCGAGCGTCGTCATGAACGAGGGGACGCCGAACCGGGCGGTGACGTACCCCGAAACCGCGCCGAAGGCGGCACCGACGGACAGCCCCGCGAGAATCGCAATCGGGACCGGAACGGCGGACCCCTCGAAGAGGCGCGCGCCGACGGCGAGTGTGGCGACGGTCAGCCCCGCGACTTCCATCACCTGCGCGATGCTCAGGTCGATTTCGGCACAGAGGATGGGGAAAGTGACCCCGATGGCCATGATACCGATTATCGACACCTGCTGGAGCACGTTCATCTGGTTTCCCACCGTGAGGAACCGGTCGTTCAGAAGAGAGAACGCCACGTACAACCCGACGAGTCCGATTATCGGCCCGTACTGGCTGATGGCGCTGACCGTGAAGCGGTTTCGGTACCCGGAGGCGACCGATTGAGACATGACAGAGCGCTTCTGCCAGCGTGATATTATATCTTTGGGACGTGTGACCTCGACGCATATCGAGGGACGCTCGCATCGCCGCCGGACGGCTAGTCCGTCCGAACGTTTTTACCACCACGTGAATACGTACCACGCATGGCGAACGTCAGTGGACGCGACGGCGAGTACGTCGTCGAGATGGAGGGAATCACCAAGACGTTCGGCGAAGTGGTCGCACTGGAGGACGTGACGCTTCGACTTCGCCGAAACGAGGTACTCGCGTTGGCGGGCGACAACGGGGCCGGCAAATCGACGCTCATAAAATGCCTCGCCGGAGCGCTCCAACCCGATTCGGGGACGATTCGGATCGACGGCGACGTCGTCAGTATCGACACTCCCCGTCGGGCGAAGGACCTCGGCATCGAGACGACGTTTCAGGACCTCGCCGTCGCGGGGAACCTCACCGTCACGCAGAACATCTTTCTGGGCCGCGAGATGGTCACCGGTCCGAACAGTCTGCTCGGAATCCTCGACAAGAAGTCGATGCGGAAACGCGCCCGCGAACTCCTCGACGATTTGGAGATAGACGTCGACATCGACGAGAAGGTGGAGAACCTCTCGGGCGGCGAACGGCAACTCGTCAGTATCTCGCGGACGCTCCTCTCGGACCCCGAGATAGTCATCATGGACGAACCGACGAGCGCGCTCTCCGTGGAGGGGGCCGAACGGGTCCTCGAACTCATCGCGCGGATGCAGAGTCAGGGTATCTCCATCATCCTCATCTCGCACAACCTCGACTACGTCCGGCGGGCTGCAGACCGAATACACGTCCTCCATCAGGGCCACAGCGCCGGCGTCATAGACGGCGATGACGCCGACCAGGACGACATCGTCAAACGAATGGTCGGCGGGATGCCGGAGGAGGAACGGAACGAACGGGCCGCCGACGCGTGAGTCTGTCACTCCCGTTTGACGTAGAGAACCGGACACGGGGCGTCGAGTAACACCTGCTGTGCGTAGTCGCCGAACACCGCCTTCCCCGCCGGGGAGCGTTCGGCCCCGCCGACGACGACGACGTCCGCGTCGAGTTCGTCGGACTTCCGGGCGACTTGCGCCGAGGGGACGCCACCGGCGACGCCCCGTATCTCGAAGTCGATACCGAGTTCTTCGAACCGGTCTCCGGGTATCCGGACGCTGTCGTGACGCATCGCGACTTCGTCCGGGGAGAGTCCACCGCTCTTTTCGTCGGCGTCCATCCGTTCCAGTAGTTCGTCGTACTCGTCGTCCGAAAACGCGTACAGCACGTACACCGTCGCGCCCGTCGATTCGGCGACGTCTGCCGTCGAATCCACGAGGCCGTCGAGGTGGTCGCGGTCCTCGGGACCGACCGACAGCAGGATTCGTTCGAGGGTCATACGTCCGATACGGCGGTGGGTCGATTAACTATTGTGGGGCCGTTCGACGGCGACGCGGGGCGAGAACGAGGTTCCGAGGGCGAAGACCGACCGCGGAGTTCACTCCAGATTTCCGCCGCCACTGACGCGGAGAACGTCGCCGACGACGTAGGACGCTCTATCGCTCGCGAGAAAGAGAACCGCGTCGGCGAGGTCTGACGGGTGACCGATGCGGCCGAGCGGTCGTTTCTCCCCCCGTTCTCTGAGAACGTCGTCGGCCGTCTTGTCCGGAGTCTCTTCGGCTTCCATCTCCGCTTCGTACCGCGTCTGGGCGGTTTCGGTCACGTCCGTCGAGACGGCGTTCATCCGGATGCCGTGTTCCGCGAGTTCCTGCGCCATCCGCCACGTCAGCCCGTTTATCGACGTCTTCGAGATGCCGTAGAAGCCGAACGGCCCGGTTCGGCGGTCCCCGGCCTGACTCGTGTGGTTGACGATACAACCCTCGATGCCGTGGTCTATCATGTGACTCGCGACGAGTTTCGACGCGTAGTACTGCGCTCGGACGTTGACGTCCATCGTGTCGTCCCACGCGTCGAGTGACGCGTCGACGAGTGACTCCTCTCGGGGCCAGACGGCGGCGTTGTTGACCAACAGATCGATTTCGTCGAAGGCGTCGACGGCGCGTTCGACGAGTCGTTCGACGGCGGCCGGGTCACCCACGTCCGCAGCGATGCCGACGACGTCGCCCTCGCCGCAGTCGTCCAATTCCTCTGCGACGGCCGTCACCTCCGCCTCCGTCGGGGAGTTGACGACGACGTTCGCGCCCGCGTCGGCGAGTCCCTCGGCGATACCGCGGCCGATGCCCTTCGTGGACCCGGTGACGATTGCGGATTCGCCGCTGTAATCGTACTCGGCATGTCCAACCATGGCACACGAATCCGACCGCACGATGAAGAACCCACCGGTGGGCCGCCTCTCGACGAGGCTCTCTTCAGGCGTCCGCCGCCCGCCTCACCACGACGTTATCTCCACGTCCCGCAACGGTCTGTCGAGGGGCACGTCCACGTGCCCGCCGGTGTAGTGAGAGACGTAGAACGCGACGATGATTTCGAGCGACCGAGTCGCTTCCTCGCCCGTCGAGGGGTTCTCCGCGTCGCCGCGGAGCATCGCTTCGATGCGTCGCGCCGCGTTCGGGAACGCGGTCCGGTAGTCGTCGTCCCACGTCCACGCGCCCTCGATGCCCGGCAACGGCGTCTCGACGTGGTCGCCGTCCTCCAAGGACCAGTAGCGCCACTCGCCGTCGTCGTTGTTCATGTAGAGTTTCCCCTCGGTTCCGATAAAGGAGAGACTCATAGACGAGATGTCGCGGGGGACGGTGCAGTCGACGGTGACGAACGTGCCGTCGTCCATGACGACGTGGCCGCCGCCGCCGGAGTCGTCGACCTCCGCCGCGGCGTCGAGCGAATCGACCGCCTCGTTCTCGCCGGTGATGTAGCCGGATACGCTGTCCGCGCGCGCGTCGAGGAGGTAGACGAGGGTGTCGAGCAGGTGCGTCGAGTTCCGCATCAACTCCATGCGGAACTGCGTGCTCACGGAGCGAACGTCGCCGAGGACGTCCTCCTCGTCGATCAACTCGCGGAGACGGCGGAGTTTGTCGGTGAACCGAAACGAGTGGTTGACGACGAGTTCGGTGTCCGCCTCCGCGCAGGCCGATACCATCGCTTCGGCCTCCGAGACGGACGAAGCGATGGGTTTCTCGCACCATATCACCTCGGGGGCCGCCGCCGACCGGGCGGCGTCCACCACGTGGTCGTGGTGGAGATACGACGGCGTACAGACCGAGAGCACGTCTAAATCCTCGGATTCGAGCATCGCCTCGTGGCCGAGGTACTGGCGGTCTTCCGGGATGTCCCACGCCTCGCCGAATCGGCGGAGGTTCCCCTCGTCCACGTCGGCGACGGCGACGAGTTCTATCTCTTCTGTCGCGCCGTACCCGCCCGCGTGACTCGCTTTGACCTTCTCTTTGCCTATCTGGTCCTCGTCGTGCATGCCGAGGATTCCCATCCCCGCGATTCCGCCGGTGCCGATGATTCCTGCCTCGAACGTCATTACTCGTAGACGTGGACGCTACCCGTGCTGTTTTCCTCGACGTACTCCCAGTCGTAGTCGACGCCGAGTCCGGGGCCGTCGGGAACCGGCACCGTTCCGTCGTCGTCGATGGTGTCGAACATGTCCGAATAGTCACCGTCGTACACCGGCGGTTGCGTGTTCTGTGCCTCCGGGTGGACCAAGGCGAGTTCGTAGTAGTTCGCGTTGCGCGTCGCCGCGATGCAGTGGCGTTGTGCGGGGCCGGGCGCATGGTACTCCACGTCGAGGCCGAACCCTTCGGCGACGCGGGAAATCTTCATCGCGCCGGTGATTCCGCCGTCGTACTCGGGGTCCGCGCGGACGAAGTCCGTCGCGCCGTTCGCGATGAAGTCCGTGTGCGGTTCGAGTCCGCGGACGTGTTCGGTCTGCAGGAGGGGCGTCTCTATCATCTCGCGGAGTTTCTTGTGGCCGTGCTGGGAGATGCCGCCGTCTCGGTACGGGTCCTCGTACCAGAGGTAGTCGTACTCGTCGCATGCGCGGCCGACCTTGAGTGCGTCCGCGAACGTCTCAAGTTCGCAGGCGGGGTCTACCATCAGGTCCATCTCGTCGCCGACGCGTTCGCCGACGGCCCGAACTGTCTTCACCTCTCGGCTCACGTCTCGGGCCTCGTCGCTGCCTCCCCAGCCGTGAATCTTGAAGCCGGGATAACCCGCGTCTCGACACTCTTCGGCGAAGTCGGCGTACGCCTCCGGCGAGTCTAGCCCGCCGTTGTCGTCGGCGTGGTAGGTGGACGCGTACGCGGGAAGTCGCGTGCGGTACGTCCCGAGGAGTTCGTGGATGGGGGCGTCGTAGTACTTCCCGGCGAAGTCCCACAGGGCGATGTCGATGGGGCCGATTCCCATCCGGTCGTACTTCCGGAGGGCCCGCTTGACTTCGCTCCAGTGTCGTTCCCGTTCGAGGGGGTTCTTCCCGACGAGGTAGTCCGCGAACGTGTTTATCTGCGCCGCGCCCGGAGAGTTCCCGCCGATGTACTCGCCGGTGATGCCCTCGTCCGTGTGTATCTTCAGCGCGAACAGTTTCCGCTCCGTCGTCGTTCCCGGTTCGTAGGAGAGGTTGAATCCGTGTCCGTCCGTCCCGACGTCCTCCAATGGGTATCGGAACTCCGTGCTCTCTATCCGCGTGATCGTCGGTGCCATGGTTCGCCCGACACGTGGAACCGTAATAAATGCTGGTTCGAGTCGCGCCCCGCCCGCGTCGAACGTCCGTCGGACGCACCGACGCCTCCGCGGCGATATCGTTCACCATCGTCGCACGTGGTTCGCAGACCGCAGGACGACGCGGGGTTCGGGGCGAACAGGCGGCGAATCCGAGTTACTATTACAGTACTATTATCGTAATACAAGCGGCGAAATCGTCCCGTAAATAAGGCTTTTGGCAGCCGTGCAGAGCTCGAAAAGTCTGGCTAGCTGTTGATATATCGTCGGTTACTCGCTCGAGGAGAGCGGATATCGAACCGAACGACCCGGAAAATCTACTTGTCGAAACTATCTGACGGTCGAATTTATCGACCAAAGTATGTGTTTATTCATGATGAACAGCTGTCCCGATGGACGAACGAGCTCGGTTTCGCCCGTCGCGTTCGTTCGAGAGAGCGTATCAGCGCAGGTGAGGCGGGAGACGGGCCGAGCGATTCTGACGTCCGCCCGCTCTCGGGTCGGAGGGTGCCGTGGTATGGTTTCGCAACTCTGTGCGATATCGTCGCACAGTTCGTGACGGTGCGTTCGGGGCGCTCGTCGTTCGGTGCTACCGCGAGACAGATTCGTCGGTCAAACATCCCGGAGAGGGGAGGCTTCACCGTCAGGTAGTTTTATATCCCGCGGTCCGCTCCGCCAAAGCATGACACACGACGGCGAGAGCGAGGCGGGGTCGTGGCTCACCCGCGACGAGGCGGCGCGGGAGTACGTCGTCGAGGCGGCCCGTGCGGTCGAATCGCTCGTCGCTTCGACGTACGGTCCGTCGGGCGGGACGACGCTCGTCGAGACGGTAGACCCGCAAGACGTGCCGGAGACGGTCGTGACGAGAGACGCCGGGCACCTGCTCGAAGCCATCGAACGCGGCGGCGGGTTCGGTCACCCCGTCGCTGCCCTGTTCGTCGACGGACTCGACTCCGTGCGGCGGAGTCTGCACGACGGGACGACGGCGGCGGCCCTCCTGGCGGCGAGACTCCTCGACTCCGGGGCGGAGTTGGCGGCCGACGGTCTCCATCCCGGCAGTATCGTCGTCGGGTACGCGATGGCGGCCAACCGGGCGGGGGCCGTCTTGGACGACCTGGCGCGTCCGGTCGAGGCGACGGACCGAGAACTGCTCTCGCAGGTTGCCGCGACGACGATGACGGCGGACCTCTCGGAGCGACGCCGCCGAGAGTACGCCGACGCCGTCTCTGCGGCCGTCTCGAGTCTCGCCCGCGAGAGCGACGACGGCTGGTTCGACACGGACGACATCACCGTCCGAACGCGCGTCGACGCCGAGTGCACCCTCTCGCGCGGGCACGTCGTCCGTCGCCGCCCCGGCGCACACGAGACGAGCGACCGGAGTCGTCTCTCGTTCGACTGGTCGCCCGCCATCGAGGGCGTCCTCACGGACGCCAGAGTCGCAGTCCTCGAACGCGGCATCGACGTCGAGGAGTCAGCGACGAGTTTCGGCGGGGAGGGGAAATCGGGCGTGACGCTGGACTCGGCGGGGTCAGTCGCGGCGTACGCCGACTCCCGCGACGCCGCCGTCGACTCCGTCGCCGCGTCGGTGGCCGAGGTGGGAACGGACGTGCTGGTCGTCCGGGCGGAACTCGACGACGAGGTGAAAGCCGCGCTCAAATCGCACGGCGTCGCCGTCGTCGACAGAGCGCAGTACCCGAAATCGGACGTCCATCGCGTCGCCCGCGCGACGGGTGCGAGCGTCGTCGGTCACGTCTCCGACCTCGACGAGTCGAAACTGGGGCGGGCCGGACGGGTGTCCGAACGGCGCGTCGGCGACGAGAAGTGGGCGCGCTTCGAGGAGTGCGACGGCCCGGTGTTCACGCTTCTGGTCGGCGCGCCGACCGAGAAGGGGCGGACGACGCACGAACGACTGGTCGAAGACGCGGTCGAAACGACGGCCATCGCCGCGATGGACGGGCAAGTGCTCCCGGGGGCCGGCGCACCCTCTCTCGCAGTCGCCCGCGACCTTCGGGAGTTCGCTCGCGGCGTGGAGGGCAAAGAGCAGTTGGCCGTCGAAGCGTTCGCGGACGCCTGCGAGTCGCTGACGACGACGCTCGCTCGAAACGCGGGCTACGACCCTCTCGACGTCCGGGCGGCGCTACGAAGCGCGCACGCCGAGTCCGACGAACGGCCCGCGCCCGTCGGCGTGGACGTCGAAACCGGCGCGGCGGCGGACGCGTGGGAGATGGGCGTCGTCGAACCGCGGCGCGTGTTCTCGCAGGCCGTCGACACCGCCGTCGCGACGGCCGAACAACTGACAACCGTCGACGCCGTCGTCTCCCCGGGCGTCGAACCCGGTCCGTTCACGCCGCAGACCGAACACGATTGAGTCGGGACGGCGGAGATTCGAGAAGCGGAGAGGAGACGCGGTTTTTATCTGGCCGCGGCGGCCGAATCGTCGTCGGAGAGGTCGTTCGCCGGGACTCGGTCGTCGATGCGGAGCAACTGCGTCGCGAGGTCCGTCGCCGAGGCCACCACGTCGCGCTTGAGTCCGAGAGGTTCCGCGACGGCGTCGCCGTCGAGAACGTCCCGAATCTCGCCCGCTAGCGCGTCGACGCCGACGGCGGACCGGCCCTCGTCGTGCGCGACGCGGAGACGGATGACGCCGGACCACCCGTCCAGACCCGCGCTTTCCGCGAGTCGCTTCGGAACCGCCGCCAACGCTCTCGCGAACCCCTCCATCGCGAGTTGCTCGCGGCCGGGAATTCCTCTGGCCGCCTCCCGAACCGCGCGTTCGAGGTCGATTTCGGTCGCGCCGCCGCCCGGAACGACGCGTTCGTCGTCGAGCGCTCGGAACGTGGCCGCGACGGCGCTCTCCGCGCTCTCTTCGAAGGCGGCGACCGACCGCGGGTCCGGCGCGCGACAGAGCAAAGAAAACTGCGGCGCGTCGTCGCCCTCGACGTAGACGAACTCGCGCCCGGCGAGGCGTTCGACGCGCACGTCCGCAGAGCCCATCGTCTCCGGGGACACCTCGGCGAGAGAGGGAACCACTCGACCCCCGGTGTTCCGGACGAGACGCTCCATCGCCCCGTCTTCGACGCGGTCTATCGCGGCGACTCCCGCGTCGGCCAGTCGCGTCTTCACGCGGTCGTTGACGCCGCCTTTCGTCGCGACGAATCGGCAACCGGACGCGACGGCCGACGAGAGTATCTGGCGGAACTCGTCGCGTTCGTACTCGCCGATCGCGGCGCGTTCATCGAACGTGTCCGCGTCCAAAGACAGCTTTCGGTCCGCGGACTCCGTGGCACCGCCGAGTTTGGGGACGTCGACGGTCGAAGAGAGGAGGGCGACGCCCGAATCGGGGAGGCGTCGGGGCATCGCGTCCGAGACGAGGGGCGTCTCCAAGACGACGCCGGAGACGAGGTCGGTGTCCCCGACGCCGCCGAGGCGCGCGAGCACGTTCAGGTCCGCGCGCCCGCCGTTCGGAGCGTCGGCGTTCGATACCGTCGTCGCGGCGTCCGCTATCGCCTCGCTCACGCGCCGTCTCGTCGTCGGGTTTCGCGTCCCGGTGAGCGCCGTCCGCGCGACGGCGTCCGGGCCGACGACCGAGAGCGGGCGCGCGCGCGATTCGAGTCGGTCGGCGGCGACGGAGAGCGCCTCTCGGTACCCGCGCGCGACCGTCGTCGGGTGGAGGCCCCGGTCGATCAAGCCGTCCGCCTCGCGGAGCAACGCGCCCGTCAGAAGCGTGAGCGTCGTCGCGCCGTCGCCGTGCGTCTCGCGAAAGTCGTCAGCCGCCCGTTCGAGGAGGGTCGTCGCCGGGTCCTCCAGTTCGAGGCGGTCGAGGAGCATCGCCCCGGAGGACGTCGCCGTCACTCGCCCGCCCGACTCCACGACGAGTTTGTTCGTCCCGAACGGACCGAGCGTCGTGCCGACGAGGTCGCAGACGCGGTCCACGTCGTCGAGTAACGCGTGCCGTGCGTCGGAGTTCATACTCCCCGTGTTCGCTTCACCGTTCATAAGTGTGAGGGACGGAACAGCCGAATTCGTCCGAAGTCGGCGGATAGAACCCGCGAAATCGGTTCTCGTGTGAGAAACATTTATTATCACCGTCTATCATTCGAATATCACATGTCACAGAGTAACACGAGTGACAGGGAGAGTACAGAGCACACCGAGGGGCCGCCGAGTGACAAACCGTCGCGACGGCAGTTCGTACAGGCGACTGCTGCCACGGCGACAGTCGGTGCGCTCGGAGCCCTCGCGGGGTGTAGCGGCGAACAGGGCGACGGCACGCCGGAACCGAACGAAGGGGGCGGCGGTTCGACCGATTCGGGAGGCGACACCGATTCGGATTCGGGCGGGTCCGAGAGCGTCAGCATCGACTACCTGAGCGCACAGGCGGTCGAGAACGCCGGGATGAAGTCGCACTTCCAGGATTCGATGAAGGTGTTCGAAGAGAAGAACGGGAACGTCTCCGTGAGCCTTCAGACCGCGTCCTACGGGGACATCCGGTCGAAGCTCTCCTCGACGGTGTCGTCGGGTAACCCGCCGACGTTCGCCGAGGCGGGCGGGGGCGGCCTCCAGTTTTACCTCAACGACAGCGTTCCGGACCACGCGCCGTTCATCGAATCGACCGACAACCTGCCGGACGACTTCACGCAGGCGAACAAGGAGTCCGCGCAGTACCGCGGCGAGTACTGGTCGGGCGGCGGGATGCGTCACACGAACAGCAACCTCGGCATCCGTCCGAAATCGTTCAGCCAAGCCGGCGTCAGTGACCCGATGGAGGACCTCTCGACGTGGAGCGGGTTCCTCGAGGCCGTCCAGCGAATCGACGAAGAGCAGGACATCATCGCCTACGAGGAGACGGGCGTCCCCGGCGACTTAGAGTCCTACTGGGGCTACGCGCGGACCGCGTACACCGAGGGAACCGACCCGTGGATGCGCGGCGAGGGCGACGACAAGACGGTCGTCGTCGGGAATGACGACCACGAGGACCAAGGCAAGACGGACGGGATGATAAAGACCTGCGTGAAGATGGCCAACGAGTTCAGCAGCGAAGAGGCGGCCCAACGCGGCGACGAGGACATCCCATCGCTCATGCTCACCGGCCGCGTCGCCTCGTTCAACTACGCGGTTCCGACCGCCAGTCGGTGGACGTCCGTCAAAGAGGACGTGCAGTTCGGCTGGAACGACGGCGAGGGCGACTTCATGCTCCTGCCGCATCCGAAGGTCGACTCCGAGTTCGGCAGCAACTTCGGAATCAGCGAACTCGAAGGCGTCGAGGGCGAACACGGCGGGCACATGTGGGCGCTCGAACAGCAGCAGTGCATCTTCGAGGCCAGCGACGCCGAACAGAACGCCGCGTGGGACCTCAACATGTTCCTGCTCAGCGACAACGAGTTCGTCCTGCCCGCGTGGGGCGAGTACTACGAGGCGCTTCCGGGTCTCGAACCCAAACTGCAGGAGGTCCTCGACGAGTACGACCTCGCCCAGAGCACGGAGCAAGCGTACAAGAACGCCGACGAGTACGGCGTCCAGTACTCCACCACGGGCGCGGCGTGGGACGTGCCGGACGTCGACCCCATCCGGTGGACCGACATCAACGAGACGATAAGCGAGGCCATCGCGGGGCAACACTCCGTCGATGAGACGCCGTCGCTCGTCCGCGAGCGAATCCTCGAACGACTGGGGCAGTAAGTCGAGTACGTCTCCGACGTACTTCGACCGCTTCACCTCGACCGCGATAGCTACTGCTAACGGCCTGTAACCCGCCAAACCGGCCGAATTCTCTCCCCAACGTTTTTACCACTAGGCGGGCATCGGATTACTACCTTGGCACAAGAAACCACACAGCACGTCAGAGAGAAGTACGGAATGGAGGAGACCACGCTGATGGACCGCGCGCGGGAGAACTGGATAGGCTACCTGTTCATTCTCCCCACGTTCCTGATGTTCACGCTCCTGTTTTACTTCCCCATCGTGCGGGGCGTCTACATGACGTTCACCAACACGCGCTTGGGGGGAGTCGGGACGTTCGTGGGCCTCGACAACTACATGTGGCTGTTGACGAACGACCTGTTTCACTTCGCGTTCGGGTGGACGCTGGTGTTCGTGTTCGGGACGACGTTCCTGCAGTTGATCATCGGCCTGTTCGCGGCGCTCCTGTTGAGCGAACTCACGAGCGGATGGAGAGAGTGGGCCAGCGCAGTCGTCATGTCCCCGTACTTCTCCGCACCGCTGGCGGGGGGTGTCATCTGGCTGTGGTTCCTCAACAGCGACTTCGGGATGCTTCCGAGACTCATCACGGACGTCTTCGGGGTGGCGACACCGGCGTTCCTCGCGGAGGACCTGTGGCCGTACGTGTCGCTCATCGTCGCGCAGTCGTGGCACGACTACGGGTACGCCGGAATCATCTACGCCGCGGCCATCGTCGGCATCCCGCGCGAACAGTACGAGGCGGCGGCGTTGGCCGGGGCGGGACGGCTTCGGCGGTTCCGTGACGTGACCCTGCCGCACCTCGTGACGCCGACGATAGTCATCCTCGCGCTTCGGACGGCGTGGAACGTCGCCGAGTTCGCGCAGCCGTTCGAGTTGACCGGCGGTGGACCCGGTACTCGGACGATGCTCATGAGCATCCTCACGTACGAGACGGCCTACGTGAACCTCCAGTTCTCGCGGGCCTACACGCTCGGGATGGCGATGATAGTGATATCGATGGCGGCGGCCATCTTCTACGTGACCGTCATCCAAGACGAAGAGGAGATGTACGTCTGACCATGATAAACGAGACTCGACGCTCCCGACTGCTGCTGTACGTCGCGCTCGCAGTGTTCGCACTGTTCGCGTTAGCGCCGTACTACTGGGTGGTTCGAACGTCGTTCCTGACGAACTTCGCGGCCATAGACCCGGGGACGAACTACCTCCCGCAACTGGGGAACCTGACGGTTGCGGCGTACGAACAGATATGGGAACGTTACAACTTCATCACGTTCTTCAAGAACAGTATCATCGTCTCCGTGACGGCGACGGTCATATCGCTTTTCTTCTCGATTCCGGGCGCGTACGCGTTCGCGCGGCTGAACTTCCCGGGGCGAAAAGTGCTCTTTTACACCGCCGTCTTCACCATCATGTTCCCGTGGATAGTCATCACCATCCCGGTGTACGAGGTGTTCTACGTCCTCGGCCTCATCAACACCCTCTCCGGTGTGATGATCGCGCTGTCCATCTTCGTCCTCCCGCAGACCATCTGGCTGCTTCAGGGCTTCTTCAGGCAGGGTATCCCCGAGAACATAGAGGAGGCCGCACTCATAGACGGCCACAGCGAACTCGGGGCGTTCCTGCGAATCGTCCTTCCCCTGTCTGCGCCCGCAGTCGGGGCCGCGGCCCTGTTCGCGTTCCTGACCGCGTGGAACAACTTCCTGTGGGTGTTCGTCCTCACGAGCGACGAGGAAGTGCGCACGGCCACGGTGGCCCTGCACTACATCCTCGGGAGCGACGTGCTCCGACAGTGGAACATCCTCATGGCCGCCGTGGTGCTTCTCGTTGCACCGCCGGTGGTCTTCTACGGTCTCTCGCAACGCTACGTCGGCGAGGGACTGGGAGGGATGTGACGCGTATCGACGCCCCGACGGACGTTCGAGTCCGGTACCGGGGATACTACTAAATAACAGAGATGCAAATCCAAATTGGAGTGAGTTACCATGGCACGTGTTAAATTCGACGACGTAACGAAAGTGTTCGAGGATACGTCCGGCCCGATAGTCGCAGTCGAGGAGTTGTCGCTCGACATTCCCGACGGCGAGTTCGTCGTGTTCGTCGGCCCGTCGGGGTGCGGGAAGTCGACGACGCTTCGGATGCTCGCCGGACTCGAGTCCATCACGGACGGGGAGATACGACTGGACGACCAACCGATAAACCAGATGTCGCCGAAGAATCGGGACATCGCGATGGTGTTCCAGTCGTACGCGCTCTACCCGCACAAGACCGTCCGACAGAACATGGGGTACGGACTGCAGTTGAGTACTGACCTCAGCGACGAGGAGGTCGACCGCCGCGTCGTCGAGGCCGCCGAGATGATGGGCATCGAAGACCTGTTGGACAAAAAGCCCGGAAGCCTCTCGGGCGGGCAGCAACAACGCGTCGCGACGGGACGGGCCATCGTCCGCGAACCGGCGGTGTTCCTGTTCGACGAACCGCTCTCGAACCTCGACGCGCAACTCCGCAAGCACATGCGGACCGAACTCTCCCGCATCCACTCGGAACTCGGAATCACGACCATCTACGTGACGCACGACCAAGAGGAGGCGATGACGATGGCGGACCGCATCGTCATCCTCGACAACGGTCAACTCCAACAGGTCGGTACACCCAAGGAAGTGTACTACCGGCCCGCGAACACGTTCGTCGCGGACTTCATCGGCAGTCCGAGCATGAACTTCTTCGACGTCGACCTCGAAATCGAGAGCGACGGAACCGGAACGTTGGTCGGCAACGGGTTCTCGTACGGCGTCTCCAAGGAGATAGTCGATATGGTCGGCGGCGAAGGCGAGTACACGCTCAGCGTCCGCCCGGAGAACCTCCGCGTCGACTCGACTGCGCCGGACGCGAAGACGTTCGAGGCGACGGTGGACGTCGTCGAGGTCATCGGGTCGGACAACTTCCTCTACCTCACCGTCGGAGGCAAGGAGTGTCGCGTCCGCGCGCCCGTCGAAGTCGAACCGTCGGAAGGCGAGATAATCGACGTGACGTTCGACGAAGCCGACCTCCACCTGTTCGACCGAAACACCGAGGAGGCACTCGTCCACGGACACGAACGGGCCGATGCGGAACCGCGCGCGGTCGGACAGGAGGCGTGATGGACCGACCGACGGCCGGACGCTCTCGGTAGGCAAACTCGAACTCGACGGCGAGTGCGAACACGTGCCGACCGCAACCCGCGCTCGTCGGGGGAACGCTTTTGACCGCTCTCGGCGACTCTCGGAGTGTGACGTACGATATCGCACTACTGCCGGGAGACGGTATCGGGGTCGAAGTCGTCGACGCCGCGCTTCCGATACTCGAAGACGCCGCGGAACGCGACGGGTTCTCCGTCGAGACGACGCGCTACGACTGGGGGAGCGAACGCTACTTACGGGAGGGGGCAATGATGCCCGACGACGCCATCGAGACGTTAGAGGGGTACGACGCCATCCTACTGGGAGCGGTCGGACACCCGGACATCCCCGACCACGTGACGCTTCGGGGGATGATGCTCCCCATCAGAAAGGCGTTCGACCAACAGGTCTGCAAGCGCCCGTCGGTGCTTTTCGAGGGCGTCGAGAGTCCGCTTCGGGGGTACGACGGAGAGGATATCGACTTCGTCGTCTTCCGCGAGAACACGGAGGGCGAGTACTCCGACGCGGGCGGGCACGAACACCGAGGATACCCCCACGAAGTGGCGGTGCAGACGGCCATCTACACGCGACAGGGGACCGAAGCCGTCGTCCGCGAGGCGTTCGAGGCGGCCGCGGAACGCGAGGGGCACCTGACGAACGTGACGAAGTCGAACGCGCAGGCCCACGGGATGGTGTTTTGGGACCAGATAGTCGAGGAGGTAGCAGAGGAGTACCCCGACGTGACGGTCGAACGCCTCCTCGTCGACGCCGCGTCGATGGACCTCGTGCGCCGACCCGACGAGTTCGACGTCGTCGTCGCCTCGAACCTGTTCGGCGACATCCTCACCGACCTCGGCGCGATAGTGAGCGGTAGCATGGGACTCGCACCCTCCGCGAACATCAACGTCGAGGGGCACTCCCCGTCGATGTTCGAACCGGTCCACGGAAGCGCGCCCGACATCACGGGTGAGGGCGTCGCAAACCCCCTCGCGACGGTGCTCTCGGTTTCGATGCTTTTCGACCACCTCGGCGAGGACGACGCCGCCGCGGCCCTGTGGGACGCCGTCGCGGACCAGTTGGCCGACGACGGCGCGCCTCGGACGCCTGACCTCGGCGGCGAGTCGGGCACCGAAGCGGTCGTCTCGGACCTCCGAACGCGCCTCTGAGCGGACGATGCCGCTTCGCTCTCGCGGAACCGACCCGGAGGTGCGACGCTTTTCTGCCGCGCTACGTCGAGGAGACGAGGCGGCGTTCGCGACGTTCGTCGCGGACCTGTGGGAGGCGCGCGGGTGGTCGGTGACGCGAGACGGGACGACGCTCTCCGTCGAAGCGTCCGACGGGAGGCGTCGCATTCGGGTGACGCACGGTGCACCGACGTCGGCGCGCGACGGGCGGGCGTCGGACGTCGTCACCTCCCGGGTCGTCGAATCGACCGCCGACGCGGCGGAACCGACCGCTATCGACGCCGCGGAACTGCTTCGGATAGTCCGGTACGCGGTCGAACGCGACCGCGCGGCGTCGATTCTCGAACGCCACCTGGGCGCGGACGCGGCGGCGTTCGCCGAACCGGGTGCCGTCCGCGCCGAACGCGAACGGACCCGAACCCGGAGGCGACGCATCGGAAAGCGACTCGTCGCCGCCGTCGTCGTCGCGGCCTGTCTCGGCGGCGTCGCCGTCGTCGGCCCCGGCCTCGTCTCGTCGTTGGACCCGTCGCCGTTCGGCGTCGCAGAGGAGTCGCCGACGCCGACGGACGGAGCGACCGAACCGGCGACCGTTCGGGACGAATCCCCGGTGTCGAACCCTGCGGGCCGTCTCGACTACGCCGCGCTCGGGTGTCCGTTGCCGCCCGAGGACGCCGACCCGGCGGAACTCGCCCCGGCCGTCGTCTCGGGTGCGAGTGCGTCGGGATTAGACGGGTGGCGTCTCCTCGACTCCGAGAGCGTCGGGTCGTTCGACGACCGCATCCAACTCGGAAGCCCGCCCGAACCGACCGCGAGACACACCGCGAGATACGCGCCGCCGTCCGGCGAGACACTCAGACTGACCGTCGACCGGTGGCGGTCGGTCGGCGCGGCGGAGGCGGCGTCGGCGTCTCTGGCCGACGAGAACGAAACCGTCCTGCGGTGGGGCCGATACGTCGTGGTCGTCAGAGCGTTCGCTCCGAACGGGACGCGCCTCTCGAAGACGGAGACGCTCGACCGGTCGCGAGTGCTTTTGGCGGCGGTTCGCGGCCCGGACGGGAGCCGTCTCGGCTTCGGATGTGTCGGGTCGTTGCTCGACGAGGCGGACGGAACGGACGGGACACGCGAGATGGACGCGGCGGGCGACGTGCGCGACGGGGGTGACCCGCCGACCGCATCCGCCGACGCCGCGTGAAAGTTTTATGTCCGATGAAGGACCACGAGTGAACATGACATACGGCCCGGACGCGGTTCACGAACTCGTCGAGGAGTCGGGGTGGTCCTATCCCGTCTCGGTGCGGCGGTTAGAGCGTGAGCACGCGCTGGCGAACGTCCAAGTGGACGAGAAGGGAAACTCCATCATGTTGGCCGAACTGCTGTCGCAGACCGACATCGACCGCTTCGAGAGCAGGGACGACCTCGAATCTAAACTCGGCCCGGTGTTCGAATCGGAGAGCCAGCGCCGAAACGTCGGCTTCTTCGGACGCATCAAAAAGACGTTCCTCGGAGGGTGACCGGATGAACAAGCTCCGAACGTTCGTCGTGGGCGGGTCGGTGACGCTCGCGTTCGTCACCCTCTGGGCCGCGTTGCGGTACGGTCTCTCTCCGGCGTCGAACGGGGGCTATCTCAGGGCGGCGGCCGTCGTCGTCCTCCTGCCCACGATTCCGGTCGCGGTAGCCCGCGGGAAACTCTGGGTCCGCCGACTCGCCGAGTACAAGCGCAACGGGTCGGGGCTGAGCTTCGAGCGGAAGTCGATATTCGTCTCCGGCGACGACGTCGGCGACGCCGAGAGAACGCTCGCGGAGATAGAGGACGCCGTCTCCGCCGCCGACGACTACGACGACTGTCGCCGCGACCAGTTCGGCGAGGGCCGCGGCCTCACGGTTCGACACACCGGCTACCACAACTCCTTCGTCCGCGTCGCGGGCGACGGGCGAGTCGTCGTCACCGGCGCCTCGAAGAACACCCACTCGCTCGCGTCTCTCGTGGAGCGAGTCGCCTCGCTGTCGATGGAACGGACGCGGAACCACCCGTTTCTCGAACCGAAGCCCGTCCGCGGCGCGCCCCGGGCGTTCCTCGGACTGTTTCTCGTCTTTCTCTTGCTGTTCGGTGCCGCCGGCGTGGGTGCCGCCGCGTACCCCGCGGACGCCTACAGCGCGCCCGAACGCGCGGTGTTCGTCGGATACGACGCGCAGGCCGACGTCGTTCCCGGATACGACCGGACGGACGCGACGCTGGACAGAACCGCCCTCCTCGTGAGCGCACTCGGCGAGGAGGCGGTCGAACTGCAGTGGGACCGCGACGACTCCGACAGACTGTCCGAACACACCCGGCAGTCCGTCTTCTTGTCGGCTGAGGGGACCGAGATACTGGACTACGTTCGAGACGGGAGTCTCACGCCGGCGGAGCGAGAGCGAGTCTCGACGCTCGAAACCGACCTCCACGCGGCGGAGTGTCGCGTCGCGTCGGCCGTCACCACCCGTATAGAGAAGGACCGCGTCGAAGGCGACGCGACGGCGCTGACGGACGCCAGAGAGACTCTCAGAGAGAGGGCGGCGGCCGCGGGCCACCTCTGCGACGCCTGAGGGAGACGGCGACAGTCGCCCCGTACCTTTACGCCGTCCGAACGAGAGCGGTTCACGCATGGACGAAGATGCACTCGACGACAGCATCGCCCTCGTGACGGGAGCGACTTCCGGAATCGGCCGCGCGGCGGCGCTCGAACTCGCCGACGCGGGCGCGCACGTCGCTCTCGCGTCGCGCCGAGAAGACCGACTCGAAGCCGTCGCCGACGACGTTCGAACCGAACACGACAGAGAGGCCCTCGTCGTTCCGACGGACGTCACCGACCCCGAACAGGTCCAGTCTGCGGTCGCTGAGACGGCCGAGACGTTCGGCGGGATAGACGTCGTCGTCGCCAACGCGGGCCTCGGCGTCAACGAACCCGTCGAGGAACTCTCCGTCGAGGACTTCGAGTTGATGATAGACGTGAACGTCAACGGGATGTTCTACACGGCGCAGGCGGCGCTTCCGCACCTCCGCGAGTCCTCTGGGAACCTGGTGTTCCTCGGGAGTTTCGCCGGACAGTACCCGCGACCGAACGACGCCGTGTACGCCGCGACGAAGTGGTGGACGCGGGGGTTCGCGCTGAGTCTCGCAGGGACCGTCGGCGACGACGACGTGGCCGTAACCGTCGTCAACCCGACGGAGGTTCGGACGGAGTTCGGGTCCGAGACGGACGGCCCGTTGAAGGACCGTTTCGAACCGGGCGAGGTGACAGAACCCGACGAAGTCGCCGACGCCATCGTCTTCGCGGCGAAGCAACGCCCGCCGAACACCGTGAGCGAGATAGACCTCTACCGCCGGGACAAGATGACGCACTTCTGACCGCGTCCGCCGCGGGTCGCTCCCACCCACCACGGTACGCGGTAGCACAATAGATAAGGTCGCTCGTCGTGTCGGTCCGGTCACAGATGACGGGACGACTCACGGACTCGACAGTCGGTTCTCGACGCCGAGGGAGACGAGAGCCGAGATGAGAGATTTCTCGAATCGGACGACGAACCGGGCACCGGACCGCGACGTGACCATCACGGACATCGAGACGTGCGTCGTGGAGGGAAACTTCGAGTGGAACCTCGTGCGAGTCCACACGGACGCCGGGGTGACCGGTATCGGGGAGTCCTACCGCGGCGGCGGCGTCACCGAGGTGATGGAGTACATGAAGCGGTTTCTCGTCGGCGAGAACCCCCTCGACGTGGAGCGACTGTTCCGTCGGATGGTACAGGAGACGTCCGGTCACGGCGGGACGACGGGGAAAGTCGTCACCGCGGCGTCCGGCATCGAAATCGCGCTTTGGGACGTCGCCGGGAAGGTTCTCGGCGTCCCCGCCTACCAACTGCTCGGCGGGAAGTACCGCGACGAGGTGCGCATCTACTGCGACTGTCACGCCGGGGAGGCGTACGAGGTGTCGGACGGCTATCCCAGCGCCCACGACGACGACGCCTACGCGGCGGAGGCGTACGCCGAGGAGGCCGCGCGCGTCGTCGATATGGGCTTTACCGCGCTGAAGTTCGACCTCGACCAACCGTTCGACAACGACCCCGACCCGTTCAACGGCCGGGCGAGCAACGCCGCCGTCCGGCGGAAAGTCGAGACCGTCGAAGCCATCCGCGAGGAAGTCGGCTACGACGTGGACCTGGCGTTCGACGTCCACTGGGACTACACGATAGACACCGCGAAACGCCTCGCGTCGAAACTCGAACCGTACGACCTGATGTGGCTCGAAGACGTGGTGCCGCCCGAGAACGCGGACGCCCAACGGGAGGTCAACCGCGCCACTTCGACGCCGTTGGCGACGGGCGAGAACCGGTTTCGCGTCCACGAGTTCGAGGAACTGCTCTACGACTTCGGCGTCGACATCGTGACGCCCGACCCGACGACGTGCGGCGGCCTCGCGGAGTCGAAAGCCATCGCCAACCGCGCAGAGGAGAACTACATCGCGTTCTCGCCGCACAACGTCTGCGGCCCCGTGGGGACGATGGCCTGCGTCCACCTCGGCGCGTGCGTTCCGAACTTCGACGTGTTGGAGTACCACGCACTGGAGGTGGAGTGGTGGGACGACTTACACGACAGAGACCGACCGCTCATCGAGGACGGCTACATCGAAGTGCCGGAGGAACCCGGACTGGGCATCGGCATCGACGAGGACGTGGCGCGGGACCACCTCCTCGACGGGGGGACGATGTTCCCGTGACGGCGGCAACGCGGCGGGACTGCCGCCCGCCGAGAATCAGCCGGCAACGTCGGCCCGAAGTCGAAGCTATAGGTTCCCCGGCGACGAGGGGGCGACCATGACCGAGAACGTCGGACTGACGCGCATCGCCGAGGCGACGGACCCATTGGTGGGGACGTGGGCCACCATCCCGGACGCGTCCACGGCGGAACTGCTCGCCGGAATCGGGTACGACTTCGTCGCGTTCGACCAAGAGCACACTCCGGTGTCGTACGGGACGATGGGAGACATGCTGCGGGCGGTTGACGCCGCCCCCGGAGAGTCGGAGTCTCTGGTCCGCGTCGCCGACGACGACCCGACGACGCTGAAACGGACGCTCGATTTGGGGCCGACGGCGATTCTGGTCCCGATGGTGGAGACGGTAGAACAGGCCGAGGATATCGTCGAGGCGAGTCGGTACCCGCCGGAGGGACGGCGGGGACTCGGCCTCGCCCGAGCGTCCGAGTACGGCCGGTCGCTGTCGGACCACGTCGAGACGGCCGAGGACTCACTCGCTCGGTTCGTCCAGTTGGAGTCCGAACGCGCCGTCGAGAACGCCGAGGATATCGCGGCGGTGGACGGCATCGACGGCCTGTTCGTCGGCCCGGTGGACCTCTCTCTGTCGATGGACCGCTTCGGCGACTGGGACGACGAGGACTTCCTCGAAAACGTGACCCGCGCCGTCGATGCGGCCCACGACGCCGGTATCGGTATCGGAACGCTCGCGACCAGCGCGGCGCAACGAGAGGCGCGCCTCGACTGGGGCGTCGACTACATCGTCGCGGGCGTGGACGCGATGCATCTCGCGGAGGGGGCGGCGGACGCACTCGACCACTCCAGAGACCACCTCTGAGAGCCGCGAGAGTGGGATAAACCCACACGTTTATGATTCCGAGCCGACAGTAGCTGTCATGGCACCGACCATCACGCGGATAGAGAGCACCGAGTTCTCGTTTCCGTTGGAAGACACGGGACACAATCCGGACGGGTTCAGCCTCGTCTACGAACCGGGGACGACGACGGAGCGAAAGCAGTTCGCGCTGAAGATACACACGGACGAGGGCATCACCGGCGAGTACGTCGGCGGGAACTCGCCGGGTGCGGCGCAGTTCAACGTCGTCGCGGACTACCTCGTCGGGAAGAACCCCCTCGAACGGGAGCGACACTGGAGCGAACTGAAGCGGGCGCTCAGAAAGTACGACCGGATGGGGATGGGACCGATGGACATCGCCCTGTGGGACTTCGCCGGGAAGTACTACGACGCTCCCATCCACGAACTTCTCGGAACCTATCGGAAGCGACTCCCCGCGTACGCGTCCACGTACGAAGCCGACGAGAACGGCGGATTAGACTCGCCGGAGGCGTACGCCGACTTCGCGGAGGAGTGTCTGGAGATGGGTTACGGCGGGTTCAAGATGCACGTCTGGGGCGCAGACGAGTGGCGCGATATAGACCGAGAGATAGAGACGGTCCACGCTCTCGGCGAACGCGTCGGCGACGAGATGGACCTGATGCTCGACCCCGCGTGCCAGTACGAGACGTTCGCGGACGCGTTGAAGGTGGGCCGCGCCTGCGACGAAGAGGAATTCTTCTGGTACGAGGACCCGTACCGCGACGGCGGCATCTCCCAACACTCCCACAAGAAACTCCGCGAGATGCTCGACACGCCCATCCTGCAGACCGAACACGTCCGCGGACTCGAACCGCACACGGACTTCGTCGCGAACGGCGCGACGGACTTCGTCCGCGCGGACCCCGAGTACGACGGCGGGATTACGGGTGCGATGAAGATAGCCCGCGTCAGCGAGGGGTTCGGCCTCGACGTGGAGTACCACGCTCCCGGCCCTGCACAGCGTCACTGCATGGCGGCGACGCGCAACGCCAACTACTACGAACTCGCCTTAGTCCACCCGGAACTCCCGAACCCCATCGCCCCGGTGTACGAGGGAGGATACTCGGACTACATCGACGCCGTCGACGACGAGGGGACGGTGCCGGTGCCCGACGGCCCCGGACTCGGCGTCGACTACGATTGGGAGTACATCGAGGAGAACAACACGGGGAGTGTCCACGTTTACGAGTGAACGTCCGGGAGAGAGCGGCTGTCTGCGGCGAAGTGCGGCGACTGGAGAACGGCGGTCGCTACTCGTAGACGGCGACGATATCCGCGACGAGCGACGTTATCTCGTCGCGGGCGTCGTCGTCGAGTTCGACCAACGGCGGGCGAACCTCGTCGCTGTCGAAGACGCCGCGCGCGCGGAGTCCGGCCTTCGTCGCCGGAGCGAACCCGTGTGCGACGCACTGCTGGAACAGGGGCGCGACGTGTTCCTCGTGGATTCGTCGGGCTTCGGCCGGGTCGCCGTTCTCCGCGGCGTGCGTCGCCGCCGCGAACGCCTCCGGTATCACGTTCGAGAGGGCGTTGACGCCGCCGTCGGACCCGAACAGCAGTCCGGGCACGAGGTGGCTGTCGAACCCCTCGAACAGTTGGAACTTCGCGGGCGTTCGGCGCAGGAGTTCCGAGAA
The DNA here is from genome assembly GCF_900113245.1 of Halopelagius inordinatus. Taxonomy (NCBI): domain Archaea; kingdom Methanobacteriati; phylum Methanobacteriota; class Halobacteria; order Halobacteriales; family Haloferacaceae; genus Halopelagius; species Halopelagius inordinatus. Next base: position 51,379 of record NZ_FOOQ01000005.1, on the reverse strand, counting down.
GTAGTTGAAGTCGCCGCTGGAATCTTTCAGGCCGAGGATTCGGTCGTGTCCGGCGAGTTCGACGACGGAGTCGGCGTCGATCGACCGTCCGACGCAGGAGGGGATGTTGTAGAGATAGAGCGGAAGCGCGGCGTCGTCGGCGACGCGTCGCACGAACGCTACGTCGCCCGCCGGGTCGTTCGACCCGTGGAAGTACGGAAGCGTGATGAGAGCGGCGTCCGCGCCCGCCTCGTCGGCCGTCTCGATTCGCTCTCGCGTTTCGGCGACGCTCGTCCCCGCGGTGCCCGCCATCACGGGCGCGCCGTCGGCGCGTTCGACGGTCGTCTCAAGCACCGCCCGGTACTCGGCGGCGTCGAGACTCGCGAACTCGCCCGTCGTTCCGCAGGGGACGAGGCCGGTCACGCCGCCTTCGAGGACGTGTTCGACGAGTGTCCCGAGAGCCTCGTGGTCTACGTCTCCGTCCTCGAACGGGGTGACGAGCGGGCAGTGTGCGCCTTCGAACCGTCGCGCGACGTCTTCGGTCATGGTGAGTCACTCCCCGCGGCGGAAGTTATAGCTTGTCACGGCGGCAGTCCGTCGCCAAAGTTTATGGGAGCGTGAGAGTATGTATCACGGGATGGCGATACTGGCAGCAGTCGAAGGCGACAAACAGCCCGACCGAACGATCACCGTCGGAGAGGACCTCGCGGAGGCGTACGACGACGAACTCATCGTGATTCACGTCCTCCCGCAAGAGGAGTTCGAGAAGCGAGACGAAGTCACGAAGGGCGAACGGTACACCGTCGAAGACGGACAGAACGACGCCGAGGCGACGGCGCGAACGGTCGTCAAAGCCTCCACCGACAGACCGGGACCGGTGGTCACTCGCGGACGCGTCGGTGACGTGGTCGAGGAGTTGTTGAGCGAGTCCGAGCGGGTGGACGCGAAGTATCTCGTCATCGGCGGGCGCAAGCGGACGCCGGTCGGGAAAGCCTTGTTCGGAAGCACCACCCAGTCCGTGCTCTTGAGTTCGGACGTTCCGGTCGTCGCCGTGATGGACGAATGAGAGGGCGACGACCGAGGGAGTGCGAGCGTTCATTAGCGGGGAGGTGAAACTCGAAGGAAACCATGGTCGAACTCGAGTTCCCCGGCCGAGAACGGCTGGAAGCGGTCAACGACGCGTCGATCGAGGACCTCCCCACGTTCGCGACGGTTCGGACGGTCACCGACCCGCCCGAGGTGGACGACGTCCGGGCGGCGACCGTCGAAGCGGTCGGCGACATCCCCGCGTTCGACGACCTGCCGCGGGGGGCCGAAGTCGCGATAACCGCCGGGAGCAGAGGCATACACGACATGCCCGCCGTCCTCGCGGCGGCAGTCGAGGAACTGCAAGAGAGGGGGTTCGAACCGTTCGTCATGCCCGCGATGGGGAGTCACGGCGGCGCGACGGCCGAGGGGCAAGTCGAGACGCTCGCGTCTCTCGGCGTCACCGAGGCGTCGATGGGGTGTGAGATTCGCTCCTCGATGGCCGTCGAGAAAGTCGCGGAGGACCCGAACGGCGAACCGGTGTACGCCGCTGAGGACGCACTCGACGCCGACGCCATCCTGTTGGCGAACCGCGTGAAACTCCACACCGACTACCGCGGCCCGATAGAGTCGGGGCTCTGTAAGATGGCCGTCGTCGGACTCGGCAAGCACCGCGGCGCGGAGAACATGCACAACGCCGCCATCGCGCGGGGGTTCGACGACGTCGTCCCCGAACGGGCCGAACTGCTCCTCGAAGCCACGGACGTGGTCGGCGGCATCGCAGTCGTGGAGAACGACAGAGAACGCGCCGCACACATAGAGGGGCTTGCGGTCGATACCCTCCGAGAACGCGAGGAGGAACTCCTCGAACGGTCGGCGGAGCTGTTTCCCTCCCTGCCCGTCGAGCAGTTGGACTTCCTGATGGTGGACGAACTCGGGAAGAACGTCAGCGGAACCGGGATGGACACGAACGTCGTCGGCCGAGTCCGCTTTCACAACCAACCGGACGTGGACACGCCGGAGATAACGCGCGTCTACGTCCGGTCTCTCACCGAGGAGTCCCACGGCAACGCAATCGGCATCGGTCTCGCGGATTTCATGAGCAGGGACCTGCTGGAGTCGGTCGACTTCGAAGACATGTACGTGAACATCACGACGAGTGGCGAACCCGAGCGCTCGAAAGTGCCGTTCGTCGTCCCCTGCGACGCGACAGCGTTCGTCCTCGCCGCGTCGATGACCGGCGTTCCCGACCTCTCTCAGATGCGCATCGGTCGCATCACGAACACCCTCGAACCCGGGACGATGCTCGCGTCCGAACCCGTCCTCGACCAGTTGGAGGGGAGAGACGACGTGGAAATCGGCGAACGCAGGCGATTGACCTTCGACGACGACGGCCGGTTGACGACCGAAATCGAGGAGTGACGGACGGCGCTACTCGTCTCCGTCCCGCGCGCGTTCGAAGGCCCGCGCGACGCGGAGGAGATGTGCGTCCTCGTGCATCCCGCCGACGAACTGGACGCCGACCGGAAGGGCGTCGGCGTCGTCCCCGCCGGCGTCGCTCTCGTCGGGAACGGTCACCGCGGGGACGCCCGCGAGGTCCATCGGACGCGTGTTGTACGCGAGCGGAACGTTCAGAGCGTCTTGGTCGTCCGCGTCGTAACTGTGCGGTTGCCACGCGCCAACCTCGGGCGCGACGACGGGCATCGTCGGACAGACGAGTGCGTCGCGGCCGTCGAGGGCGTCCTCGAACTCCGCTTTCAGCGTCGCACAGACGTTCCGCGCGCGGGTGTAGTGGCGGCCGTCGTACCTATCGAGGAGGGCCGCGCCGACGAGGGCGCGTTCGCGGACCACGTCGCCGAAGCCGACGCCCGCGGCGGACTGCCGTGCACTCGCGGCGTCGTACCGGGAGGTGTCGAACGGGCCGGGTCGCTCTATCGGGAGGCCGTTGCGCCGGAGTGCGGCGGCGAACTCGACGTTCGTGATAGCGTTCCAGACGTAGACGGCGTCTTCGACGGTCGGGAGTCGGACGGACTCCACCGTCGCGCCCGCGGATTCGAGCGTCGCTATCGCGCTCTCGAAGCGTTCGCGCACCTCGTCTGAGACGTGAGACGAGAGGAGTTCCTCCGGGACCCCAAAAGAGAGGTCCGAGACTTCGGGCGCGTCGTCGAGTCCCGCGGCGCAGTCGCCGATCGGAATCTCCGTCGCCGCCGCCGAGGAGGGGTCGCGGGCGTCGTAGCCGCCGATTACGTCGAATCCGAGCGCGGCCGTCTCCACGTCCGGTGCGAGCGGTCCGACGTGGTCGAGCGTGTAAGCGAGGTCCACGAACCCGTCGCGCGGGACCGCGCCCCACGAGGGTTTGAACCCGACGACGCCGCAGAACGACGCCGGGATTCGGACCGACCCGCCGGTGTCGCTTCCGAGAGCGAGGTCGGCGGAGCCTTCGGCGACGGCGGCGGCGCTTCCCGACGAGGACCCACCGGCGACTCGCGCGTCGTCCGCCGGGTTCGTCACCGGCCCGAATCCGCTCGTTTCGCTCGTCGGCCCGTAGGCGAGTTCGTCCATGTTCGTCTTGCCGACGAGTCGCGCGCCCGCAGAGAGCAGTCGGTCCACGATACTCGCGTTCCGACGGGGGACGACACCCTCGAAGACGCGCGACCCGCAGGTCATCGGGACGCCCGCGACGGCGATGTTGTCCTTCACGGCGACGTCGACGCCGGAGAGGGGGCCGTCGTCGTCTCCGCCTGCGACGAACGCCGTGATGTAGGCGTTGTGCGGGTCCTCGTCCTCCTCGGGCGCGCGAACGTCGCGCACGGCAATCGACTCGGCGGCGTCCGCCGGTGCGAGTTCGTCGAGTGCGGCGTACCCGCCTATCTCGTCGTTCACGCCGCGGGCGAACCGTTCTGCGTCCGCCGTCGAGAGGTCGAACCCCATCGCGTCGCCCGCCTCGGCGACCCACTCCGCCGAGACGGACGAGAGAGGCATCGGCACTACTGAGTCCCCCGGTTCCGGTCGGTCGATATGTCGTCGAATCTCGTCATGCGTCTCCGAGACACGGTGGAGACTCGCATAACCGTTCGGGTCCGAGACGCGTTCGGACGGCCGTTTTCGCTTCATCGACGCCGAGAGCGTCGCCGGCGTCCGGTGAATTTTTGCTAGTTTTGATGGCAAAACTGTATTGTACAAGAAAACTGTGAAAGTTAGAAAAATAGTTTGTATAGCAAAACTGTACTCGGGGGACAGGTAAAGCGCCCGTTCGCTCTCTCGGAGCATCCGTCAGTCGGACGGAGTAACGGCCGCCCTAGTTCTTTGGTACCGAGACACGTTCGTGACACGTATGCAAACGACAGTCGTGGCGGAGTTCGAGGGACGCACCGCACGCGGAGACGAGAGTTCGGAGCGACCATGACGGACGATTCGAACGCGGTAGACGAGAGAGCGGGACGAACCGAGTTACATCCCGACGCGCGGGCATTTCTCGACGAGGTGGCGGCGCGGGGGCATCCCTCGACGGCGAACCTCTCCGTCGAGTCCGCGCGAGAGCAGTCTTCGCTTCTCGTCGAACGGACGGCGGGACCGGACGTAGAGGACGTGTTCGACCTCTCGATTCCGGGACCGGAGCGGTCGATTCCGCTCCGAGTCTACCGGCCGTCCGGCGACGAGGGGCGGGGCGTCGTCGTCTACTTCCACGGTGGTGGGTGGGTGTTCGGCGGACTCGACAAGATGGACGCCGCCTGCCGCCACGTGGCTTCCGCCTCCGGGCGAGTGGTCGTCTCGGTGAACTACCGCCACGCGCCCGAGCATCCGTTTCCCGCCGGACTGCGGGACTGCCGAACCGCGACGCGGTGGGTCGTCGAGAACGCCGCCGTTCTCGGCGGCGACGGAGAGAGGGTGGCGGTGGCCGGTGACAGCGCGGGCGGGAACCTCGCGACGGCCGTCGCACTCGCGTTTCGCGACTTCGACGGCCCCTCTCTCGAACGGCAACTGCTCGTCTATCCGGCGACCGAACACGCCTTCGACACGGCGTCGCACGAACAGAACGCGACGGGGTACTACCTCGAACGCGCGGACAGTCGGTGGTTCTGGAGCCACTACCTCGACGACGAACTCGACGGGAAACACCCGTACGCCTCGCCGTTGCGGGCACGGGACCTCTCGAACCTGCCGCCCGCGTCGGTGCTCACCTGCGGGTTCGACCCCCTCCGAGACGAGGGCGTCGCCTACGCGAGTCGCCTCGCCGAGGCGGGAGTCCCCGTCCGACACCATCACCTCCCCGACCAGATACACGGGTTCGTCGGGATGTTCGTCGAACCGATGCGGTCGCACGCGGAGGAAGCGCTTACGACTATGCTGGACGACCTCTCGGGCTGAGACGACCGACTGAGAGTCCGAAACTGCAGTCGATGGGTGAATAGACCTTCGCTTCAGCGGTTCGGCCGCCTCCCATACATCCGCCGGTGGTGCGATATCGTCGAACGGGTATCGCGACCGACTACGACTCGGAGACCCACGCGTACGACGCCCCGAACGCGAATCCGCTGGTGTGCAGCGACGTGGCCAACCCGCCTGTCGCGATATCTCCGGCGACGATGACGACCCCGTAGAGCACGAATGCGCGCGCGAGGCCCCGGTGACGGTGAGGGACACCTCCGAAGACGGTTCCGCCCGCCACGTATCCGGTCAACGCGAACCCGACCGCCGACGCACCGTATCCGAACCTCGTCTGTCCGGCGAGGACGAACACGGCCGCCGCGACCAGGGGAGTGAGAACCACCAGACGGGCGTAAACCGCGCGAATCGCGTCGGCGGGTTCGTCCACGTTCAAGAACCCGACTGAGGCGACGGCGAACAGACCGAGGTTCTTCAGCAGGTGTACCGGCGGGCGTTGAGTCGGGTCGTGAAAGAGGACGTGCGCGAAGACGCCGACGAGGCGGAGGGGAAGTTCTTCCGGAGACGAAGGCAGCGTCGACTGCAGCGTGAAGAGTCGGAAGCGAACGATGGACGGTTGAACGGCGAAGAACCAGACGGTGACGACGGCGGGAAGCCACCCGACCGACGCCACGCGTTCGAGAGTCGTTCGGACCGACCCGAGACCGACTCGGTCCGACGAGGGAGACTCCGGCGGGGAACGGCCGACGCCCATAGTTGTCTCCGCTTCGTTCGGACGAGGCATTGTAACGGGGACAGTATGCAGGTGTAATGGAGTGAATATACAGATAAACGGAAACTAACGCCCGGAGACATCGGTGGACGATGGAAGCATCGTGTACCGCACGAGGAGCCGCCTACGGCGGGTAGCGCACCTCTAACGGGGTTCGAAACGGCGGAGGTCGTCGAATGCGGAGCTATATATCGCGACGCCGAGACGGGGAACCGATGCAAAGCGAGTCCCTCCGGCACGCGCCGGGAACGTTCTCTATCGCCGCGCGCGACCCCGAATCGAACGTCTACGGCGCGGCGGTGACGACCGGGACGGTGTGCGTCGGCGCGACCTGTCCGTACGTGAGCGAGGCCGCCGCAGTCGTCACGCAGTCGTACACCGAGACGGAACACGGGCGAGACGGCGTCGCGCGCGCGGCGGCGGGCGACCGACTCGAAGACGCGCTATCGGAGCGTCTCGCGGCGGACGAACGCGCCGCCTACCGGCAGGTCCACGGCGTCGGTACCGAAAGCGAGTTCGTCTTCACCGGCGCGGAGTGCGTCGAGTGGTGCGGTCACCGCGTCGGCGACGACTACACCGTCGCGGGGAACATGCTCGCCGGACGCGAGGTGGTGGGCGCGACGGCCGAAGCGTACGAGTCCGCGACGGGCGACATGGCCGACCGCCTCGTGACCGCCCTCGAAGCGGGGGCGGCCGCGGGCGGCGACGAGCGAGGCGAACTCAGCGCCGCGCTCCTCGTCCACGCGCCGGACCCCGAGTTCTACCACAACCTCCGCGTGGACCTCTCGGAGACTCCGGTTTCCGACCTCCGCGAACTCCTGACTGAGGCGCGGCGGGCGAAAGCGAAGATACGCGAGGAGACGGACGAGACGTTCGGGGAGTATCCGCCCGAACTGCTCGATTTCGGCGTGAAGTACTGAGCGCCGAGGGGAGAAACCGAAAGGAGCGGTCAGTCCGAGTCGCCGAGGGCCCGCCCCTCGCTTTCCGCCGCCGGAGCGATGAACGACTCCTGTTCGCTCATCTCCTCGAGGGAGAGGTGACACGATATCTCGTGGCCGTCGCCGACGTCTTCGAGCGACGGCACCTCCGTCTCACAGCGGTCGCCGATCTTCTTCGGACACCGCGTCTGGAACGGGCATCCCGACGGCGGGTTTATCGGACTCGGAACGCTCCCTTCGAGGAGGATTCGGTCCGTCTTCCGGTTCGGGTCGGCGTGCGGAACCGCAGAGAGTAGACTCTCGGTGTAGGGGTGGAACGGCGGGGAGAACACCTGCTCTATCTCGCCGAACTCGGCTATCTTCCCCAGATACATCACGGCGACGCGGTCACAGATGTGCCGGACGACGCCGATGTTGTGCGAGATGAACAGATAGGAGATGCCCGACTCGGCCTGAATCTCCGAGAGCAGGTTGAGAATCTGCGCTTGCACGGAGACGTCGAGTGCGGAGACGGGTTCGTCGCAGACGATGAGTTTCGGTTCGACAGCCAACGCGTGCGCGATAGCGACGCGTTGCTGTTGGCCGCCGGAGAACTCGTGGGGGTACTTGCTCGCTGCCGCCCCCGAGAGACCGACGCGTTCGAGGAGTTCGCGGACGCGCCGCCGTTTCTCGTCGCCGGTGGCGATGTCGTGTTTCTCCATCGCTCGACCGACTATCTGGCCGACGGTCTTCCGGGGGTTGAGCGAACTGTGCGGGTCTTGGAAGATGATCTGCATCTCGCGGCGCAGGCTCCGAACCTCCGAGGACCCGAGTTCGTGAAGCGGTTGCCCGTCGAAGTACACCTCGCCTTCGGTCGGTTCCAGAAGGCGGAGGGCGGTCCGCGCCACGGTGGACTTCCCGCACCCGGACTCGCCGACGAGTCCGACCGTCTCGCCGGGGTAGACGTCGAAGCTGATGTCGTCTACGGCTTTGACGTATCTCCGCTCGAGTGTGGGGAGGCCGCCGCCCTCGCGGGTGAGACGGACGTTTCCGAGGATGCCGTCGCCCGCGGGGAAGTACTTTTTCAGTCCGCGCACCTCGAATAGCGGGTCGCCGCTCCGGTCCACGCCGCGCCGTCCGCTTCCGCGGGCGTGCGCCGTCGTCTCGGAGAGGTCGAGTTCCCCGGCGTGGACGCAGGCCGCCTTCGACGCCGAATCGCCGACAGAGCGGAGTTTCGGGTCGCCGCCGGTTCGGCACTCCTCGGTGGCGTGCGGACACCGCGGGGCGAAGTTACACCCCGTCGGCAGGTCACCGAGGTCCGGCATCGCCCCCGAGAGCGTCGGGAGTTCGTCGTAGTCCGTATCGACCGCGGGAATCGAGTCGATGAGAGCGCGGGTGTACGGATGTCGCGGTCGGTCGAACAGGTCCTCTAAGGGAGCCGTCTCGACGAGATTGCCCGCGTACATCACGCCGACGTGGTCGCAGGTCTGCGCGACGACGCCGAGGTTGTGCGTTATCATCAGCACCGCCATCCCGCGGCGGTCCTGCAGGTCGTTCAGCAGGTCGAGAATCTTCGCCTGCGTGGTCACGTCGAGCGCAGTCGTCGGTTCGTCGGCGATGATGAGGTCCGGTTCGCAGGAGAACCCGATAGCGACGAGGACGCGTTGGCGCATTCCGCCGGAGAACTCGTGGGGGTAGTCGTCGATTCGGTCGGCGGCGTCGGGGATTCCGACCTCCTCCATGGACTCGATGGCGCGTTCTCTGGCCTCGCGTTTCGTCACGTCCTGGTGTCTGCGGACCGTCTCGGTTATCTGCTCGCCGACGGTCATCACCGGGTTGAGAGAAGACATCGGGTCCTGCGGAATCATCGCGATGCGGTTGCCCCGCACGTCGCGCATCTCCGCGTCCGTCTTCTGCAGGAGGTCCTCGCCGTCGAAGACGACCTGTCCGCCGGTTATCTCGCCCGGCGAGTCGATGAGGCGCATCAGAGACCGCGCGGTGACGGACTTGCCCGCCCCCGACTCGCCGACGAGACCCATCGTCTCGCCGCGTTCGAGCGTGAACGACACCTCGTTCGAGGCGACGACGGGGCCGTTCTCGGTGCGGAACTCCGTGCGGAGGTTGCGCACGTCGAGAAGCGGTCTCTCGTCTCCGTCCGCCGCTGTCTGTGCGTCCGCCGCCGTCTGCGTAGTGTGCGTGCTCATTCTATCGCGTCCACCTTCGGGTCGAGAACGTCGCGCAGTCCGTCGCCGAGCATGTTGAAGCCGACGACAGCGATACCGATAGCCAACGCCGGGAACAGGAGCATCCACGGAGCGGTTTCCATGAACCCGCGCCCGGTGTCTATCATGAGTCCCCACGACGGCCGCGGCGGTTGCGCGCCGAGGCCGAGGAAGGAGAGACTCGCCTCCGCGAGGATCGCGAACGAGACGTTGAGCGACCCCTGAACCAGTATCGGTGCCGTGCAGTTCGGGAGCACCTCGCTGAAGACGATGCGGGAGTTGCCCTCGCCGCGCGCGACGGCCGCCTCGACGTACGCCTCGTTTCGCTCCGCCAACGCCGCACTCCGCGTGACGCGGGCGATGTACGGCGTGTAGACGAACCCCAAGGCGATGATGACGTTGATCAACTCGGGGCCGAGGACGACCAGAAGCGTCAGTGCCAACAACACCGGCGGGAACGCCATCGCGGCGTCCATGACGCGCATGAGTATCTCGTCGACGAGTCCGCCGGAGTAGCCCGCGACGACGCCGATGACGGCACCGACGAGGAGCGCCCCCGAGATAGCGCCGAACCCGACGTACAGGGAGATTCGACTCCCCATGACGACGCGACTGAAGATGTCGCGCCCCAAGTCGTCGGTCCCCATCGGGTGGTCGAGAGAGGGCGCTTCCGTTCGCTCTTGGATGTTCGTCTCCGCGTACGGGTACGGCGCGATGAGGGGCGCAAAGATGGCGACGACGACGAGCGAAACGACGAGCGTCAGCCCTATCATCGCCTTCGTGTTGCTCCGGAACTTGCGGGCGAACCGAACCGCGCGTTCCCGTTGCGCGTCGCTTATCAGGGGTCGTTCCTCCGAGGACTGCTGTTCTGCGGCCATCACTCCTCACCCCCGTACCGGATTCGCGGGTCGAAGTACGCGTACAACAGGTCTGCTGCGAAGTTCGAGAACATGTATATCAGTGCGACGACGACGATACACCCCTGAATCAGGGGGATGTCGCGGCTCTGGATGGCGGTCAGCGTCAACCGGCCGATGCCGGGCCAGAAGAACACCTCTTCGAGGACGACGACGCCCCCGAAGGCGTAACTGAACTGGAACGCGACGACGGTGATGACCGGGATGACGGCGTTTTTCAGGGCGTGGCGGAGGACGATGACTCGCTGGCTCATCCCCTTCGCGCGGGCGAGGTTGATGTACTCCTCGCTCAGCACTTCGAGCATCGACGAGCGAGTCATCCGCATGATGTAGGCGGTGAGCGCAAAGCCCATCGCGCCCGCGGGGAGTACGAGTCGAGTCAACGCACCCACGAGGTCCTCCGACGGCGAGACGTACCCGCCGGTGGGAAACAGGTTCAACCACACCGCAAAGACGAGGATGAACACGAGTCCCCAGAGGAATATCGGCATCGAGATGCCGACGAAGGCGAACATAGACGCCGTCACGTCGGGCGCTTCGTTCTGGTTGACGGCGGCGTAGACGCCGAGGGGAATCGAGAGGACGACGGCGACGAACGTCGCGGCGAACGCGAGAAGCAGCGAACGCGGCAGTCGCTCCGCGATGAGGTCAGCCACCGGTTCGCCGAATCGAAGCGACTCGCCCATCTGCCCTTGGAGGAGTCCGACGACCCAATCGAAGTACTGCACGTACAGCGGTCGATTCAGCCCGAGTTGGGCTTGGAGCGCTGCGAGCGACTCTTCTGTCGCGTTCGGGCCCAAGATGAGCAACGCGACGTCACCGGGCAGGATGTTGGTGACGCCGAAGGCTATGAGGGTGACGAAAAACAGCGTCACCACCATGAACCCGATGCGACGGACGACGTAGTTGTACATCGACATGTGTCGTGGTACCGTCTCAGCTATCGAGCCAGTTGTTCCAGAACTGGAGCGTGGACCCGTCGGGGGCCCCGATCTTTCCTTTGTACTGCGAGGCGGCCCCGTAGAGGCTCGGCTGCCACCACAAGAACAGGTGGCCGGCGCGTTCCTCGTGGAGAATCTCCGTCGCCTGGTGGTAGAGGTCCGCGCGTTCGTCCTCGTCGTAGATGGTCCGTGCCTCCTCTACGAGCGCGTTGTACTCCTCGTTTTCCCACCCGGTGAAGAAGAAGGCTCCGTCGGGGTGCAGGAACTTGTAGAACGACACGTCGGGGTACCAAAGCGCGAGGTAGGAACTCGTCGTCGCCTGGAAGTTGCGGTCCGAGTAGACGTCCGAGAGCCACGTGCTCCACGTGATCTGTTGAATCTGCAGGTCGATTCCGACTTCCGAAACCTGGTCGGCGATGACCTCCGCGGCCTGCACCTGCGTCGGGTACGACTGCGGAATCTTGAACGTCGCCGAGTAGCCGTCGGGCATCCCGGCGGCTTCGAGATGTTCGCGGGCTTTGTCGAAGTCCTGCGAGCGCGGTCCGATGTCCGGGTGCACCCACGGGCTGTCGGGCGCGGCCGGAGACGCCGTCGTCTTTCCGGTGCCGTACAGGGCCGCTTCCGCCACTTCCTCTTTGTCGATGGCGAAGTCGAGTGCGAGTCGCGCGTCTTTGTTATCGAACGGTTCCTCGTCGCAGTTGAGACCGAGATAGACGAGCGACTTCGGGAACTGGCTCTCGAACCGGACGTCGGGAGCGCTCTCGACGCGGGAGACGTCTTTCGGCGCGATGCCGTTGATGAAGTCGTACTCGCCCGCGAGGAACGACTGGAGCCGCACGCTCGAATCCGGAATCTCGCTTTTGACTATCGTGTCGATGAACGGGCCGTCCTCGTCGCTCGCGCCCCAGTAGTCCTCGTACCGGGTCATCGTGAACGACGTCTCTATCTCGCGGCTATCGAACTGGTACGGGCCGGTGCCGATGGGTTCTTCGACGTTGTCTTTCTCGGCGTTCTCCGCGGGCATGACGGACAGTTCGGCCGTCGCCATCTTCGCGAGGAACGGCGCGAACGGTTCGGTGAGTTGAATCTCGAACGTGTAGTCGTCGGGCGCACGGAGTTCCTCGACGTGGTCGAAAAAGCCCGTCGCGAGGTAGTCGCCGTTCTGAACGCGTTCGTACGTCGCGAGAACGTCTTCGGAGGTCATCTCCTTGCCGTTGTGGAAGGTGACACCCTCGCGGAGTTCGAAGGTCAACAGCGTGTTGTCCTCCGATTGGTCGAAGGACTTCGCGAGGTGCGGTTCGATGGAGTAGTCGTCCTGTAGTGCGACGACTTCCTCGTAGATGTTCTCTAAGACGCGCTTCGATGCCGCGGAGGTGTCGATGTGCGGGTCGAGACCCTGCACCGGAACGGCACCGCCCCACTGGAGCGTTCCGCCCGTCTTCGGGTTGCCCATCGCCTCGGTGCTGGTGTCGGTCTCTCCTCCCGAACCGGCGACGTCGTTGGATTCGCCGTCGGAATCGCTATCCCCCGAGTCGCCCGCACACCCGGCGAGCGCAAAGGGGAGCGTCGATGCGGCCGCGCCGAGGAACGTCCGGCGGTCGAAACGTCCCCGTCGAACTGCGTCCGCAGCGTCGTCTGGCGAGTCGGATCCCTTGCCATTCTCTTGCATACACGCTGAGGAACACAGAGAATATCATAAAGCTTGTGGTAGGGGGTCCGGTTCGACCGGTCGAACAGAGAGGCGCGTTTTGCGAACAGTAAAGTAGGGTTCGTAGCGAACCACGGTAGCAACGACCATGCAAGTCAACCAGCAACGACTCCGCAGCGACATCGAATCGAACGCGGAGTTCGGTGCCGTCCCGAGCGAGGACGGTCGAGGACGAACCGTCTTGGCCGCGAGCGACTCCGACCGGCGAGCGAGAGAGTTCTTCTGCGAACGACTCAGAGACGCCGGCTTGACCATCCGAATCGACGACGTCGGAAACGTCGTCGGTCGGTGGGACCCGGAGAGCGCCGACTCCGAGGCCGCCCCCGTCGCGGCGGGGAGTCACCTCGACTCCGTCCCCGAGGGCGGCATCTTCGACGGACCGCTCGGCGTGTACGCGGCGCTGGAGAGCGTTCGCGCCATGCAGGACGCCGGGGTCGAACCCGTCCGACCCGTCGAAGTCGTGAACTTCACCGAAGAAGAGGGGCAACGGTTCGGCGGCGGCCTCGTCGGGTCGGCGGTCGCGGTCGGAGAGATGTCCGTCGAGGAAGCGCTCGAAATCGAGGACGAGGACGGCATCCCCCTCGGCGACGCGTTGGCCGACATCGGCTTCCGCGGCGACGGACGCCTCGACGCCAGCGAGTGGGACGCGTGGGTCGAACTGCACGTCGAACAGTCGGAACGGTTAGCGGAGGCGGGTGTCCCCGCCGGAGTCGTGACGAGCATCGTCGGTCTCTCGCGGTGCGCTGTCGAAATCGAGGGCGAGGCGGACCACGCGGGGTCGACGCTGATGGACGACCGGTCGGACGCACTCGCCGCCGCCAGCGAGTTCGTCCTCGATATCGAACGCGCGACGACCGAACGGACGGAGACGTCCGAGACGGCCGTCGGCACCGTCGGCAAGTTCGACGTGTCGCCGAACGCGCCGAACGTCATCGCCGGGAGAGCATCGCTGACGGTGGACGTCAGAGACGTGGAGTACGAATCGATCGAGTACATCATCGACGAGGCGCGGGCGAGTCTCGACAGACTCGAACGCCAGCGACCCGTCACGACGACGCTCGAACATCCCTGGAACCGGCGGCCCGTCGAGATGGACGACCGGTGCCGGAACGCACTCCACGCCGCCGGGGCGGAGGCGGGGTTAGAGACGATGGACCTCCACTCCGGCGCGGGACACGACACGATGCACGTCGCGGACGTGACCGACGCCGCACTCCTGTTTGCACCCTCTCGCGACGGTATCTCGCACAACCCGCGCGAGTGGACGGACTGGGCGGACTGCGCCGACGCCACGCGCGTCCTCGCCGGGGCACTCGCATCGCTGGCCACGGAGTAGTCGCCGTTTCGATGCCCGTTCCGGGAACGTACGGGTTTGTCAAATGAGAACGCCTGGCCGCCGGTTCGGACGAGAGCAGAACGGCGAGAGAACGTAGAGAACCCACGAAGAGAGCCATCTCCGCGAACGGAGGGAGCGAGAACCGACGCGAGGGTGAACAGATGCCGCCGAACGGGTTTGTAGAATACGAACACATAAGACCGAAGCGAGGGAAGAGACGGTATGCCCAACGAACGCACGAACGGTTCGCCGCGGACGCTGAAGACGGTGTCTCGCGCGTTCGACGTCGTCAGAGCGTTAGAGGAACTCGACGGGGCGGGCGTCACCGAACTCGCCGACCATCTGGACCTCTCGAAGAGCGTCGTCTACACCTACTTGAGCAGTCTCCGCGAGGAGAAATACGTCGTCAAAGAGGAGGGACAGTACCGCCTCTCGTTGCAGTTCCTCCTCGTCGGCGAGTACGTTCGCAACCAGAGTACGCTCTACCGCATCGGGAAGCCCGAGTTGGAGGAACTCGCCGCCGAAACCGGAGAGTACGCGCATCTGGCGACCGAGCAGCACGGACTCGGAGTGAACCTCTACAAAGTGAGCGGCGAGAAGGCGGTCGGGAGCGACTACCAAGTGAACAAACTCCAGCGAGCCGACTACCTCCACTTCTCGGCGACGGGCAAGAGCATCCTCGCGCACCTCCCCGAGGAACGCGTCGAGTGGATCATCGACCGGTACGGTCTACCGAGAAAGACGGACGCGACCATCACCGACAGAGAGCGACTGTTCGAGGAACTCGAAACCATACGCGAACGGGGCTACTCGCTCAACGACGAAGAGGAGATAAAAGGACTCCAAGCCATCGGCGCGCCGGTGAAGAACCGCCACGGGCGAATTCTCGGGTCCATCAGCGTCTCGGGCCCGGTTCGCCGGATGAAGGAACCCGACTACCACGACGAACTCGTAGAGAGCGTCGTCAACACCGCAAACGTCATCGAAGTCAACGTCAACATGGAGGAGACGGACGACGAGTTTCCGACGTTCAGCTGACAGCCATTACACGCATACTACTGTAACGCCCGTCTGCCGTTCGAGAGACGTTACGGTTCGTTATTTCGAAACGCTTTCTCGCGACGATGAGGCGTTAGTTTCCGGAGGAAGTAGACATAAAAGCGAATAATCGAGGTAAAAGTGACAATTCGGTCGTGTCGGGCGCTTGGGTCGTTACCGCCGCCGGAGGCCGGCCGACGACGGTCGGCGTGAATCCCGTGTATCCCTCGCGAGAGCGGTCGGGACGGGTCTTCACTCCTGAATTCGACTGTTCGAGTCCAGCAGAGACGACACTGCCGAGTTCCGAGTCCGGGTCTACCGTCGCGGCCGAACGGAACTCTCGTGAGCCGAGTGAACATTAATCATTACATAGGCGAGTCGTTTTTATCTCCGTGATTCCGGTTCAGACTTCGTTTCTAAACCGTTATCGGGAGAGAGCCGAGAATGCGCCATAGTTGTTCGATTGATTGTCTTTCTCCCTCTATTCGTAAGAAGACTAGTTTTTATCCTCCAAAAGACACAGTTATATATTCTATACGTGGTTCGACAGCGACGATAAGTCAAACCCACTCGTTACAACGAAATCTATCTGTCGAGAGCAGATAACGAGGAGATAGTCTCGGAATACGGTCGGATGCCCCTCGTTCGGCGGCCGGTGGTGATACCGCCGTCAACGTGGCCGGGGGGTATCCACCTTCTGCGGCCGTGAACTCTAATTCACGGATTCGCCTCCGAAAATAATTAGTTTTAATGTACGACATACACACTCGTTGTGTATGGATAGACATGCCGCGGAGCCGACAGCGGAGGGTCTGCCCGGACCGAACGCCGAGAAGTGGATCGATTTCCACTCCGAACACGCGGCGCCGAGCGAGTACTCCCACGAGTTCGTCTGGGACGTGACCGCGGAGGCGGACGGGCCGTTCGTGACTGACGTGGACGGCAACGTCCTCCTCGATTTCACGTGCCACATCGGCGCGGCCCCGTTGGGCTACAACAACGAGAAGATTCTCGGGAAACTTCGGGAGTTCGACCTGGTCGAACCGATGAAGATAGCCGGACAGGACATGTACTTCGGTTCCGGCCCGGACCCCGAATCGACGGAGTTCCCCGGGTCGAGCCACCTGATGAAGGAACTCTGCGAGGTGTCCGACCAGTACGGGATGGACACCGTCTTCCTCTCGAACTCCGGCGCGGAGGCGGTGGAGAACGCGATGAAGATATCGTACGACCACACTCCCGAGGCGAAGTACGGCGTCGCCTTCGAGGGAAGTTTCCACGGCCGGACGTTCGGCACCCTGTCGGTGACACGGTCGAGCGAGGTGTACACCCGTCACTACCCCGAGATATCGGGGATGCAGACGGTTCCGTTCTGCGTGGACCGCGACTGCGACGCCGCGAGTTGCGACTGCGGGTTCTTCACGGGCGCGGGGTCGCAATTCCGCCGGAGTCTCTCCCCCGAGGGCGGGCACGTCAACCCCGACGAGGTGGCGTTCGCCGTGATAGAACCGATTCAAGGCGTCGGCGGCTATCGCTTCCCGAGCGACGAGTTCATGCGCGAAGTCGGCGACGTCACCGACGAGTACGACATCCCCCTCGTCGTCGACGAGATTCAATCGGGCGTCGGCCGGACGGGCGAGATGTGGGCCTCCGACCACTACCCCATCGAACCTGACGTCATCGCCAGCGCGAAAGGGCTCCGCGTCGGCGCGACCATCTCCCGAAAGGAGATGTTCCCCGAGGAGAAGAACCGCTTGGGGTCGACGTTCGGCGGCGGCGACATCCTCTCGTCGATGCAGGGCGTGTTCACCCTCGAAGCCATCGAAGAGCACGACCTGTTGGACAACGCGACGGCCCGCGGTCGGCAGGCAAAGGAGATGCTCCGCGACGGTGCCCCGGACCACGTGGCGGACGTCCGCGGGAAGGGCCTCATGCTCGCAGTGGAGTTCGACACCGCAGAGCGTAGAGACGCGGTCGTCGAGGAGTCGTTAAAACGCGGTCTCCTGACGCTCGGATGCGGGGAGAACACGATTCGACTGCTCCCGCCGTTGGACTCGACGGAACGCGAGATAGAACTCGGCGTCGGCATCTTCGCCGAGGCCGTCGAGGCGGCCGCCTGACCTCGCGGTTCGGCGTTCTTTTTCCGCGTCACCCGATTTGGACGGCCGCCGCACCGACGACGATTCCGAGAACCGCGGCGAGGAGGACCGGCGACTTCGGCCGTTCGCGCGCCAACGCGTACGACGCGGCGACGACGACGAGCGGATACGTGCTGACGACCGGAAGCACGGTCACCACCGACCCCGCGTCGAGAGCGAGGAACATCGCGTACCACGCCGTCGCGACAGCGACGCCGCCAAGGAGGAACGACGCCGCCCCCTCCCGACTCGCCGTCCGCGCGTAGTCCCTCGCGGGTTCGGACCAGAGAGCGAGCGGAATCAACGTCGCGATGGCGGCGAACTGAGCGACCGTCGTTCCGAAGAGCGTACCGACCGGGCCGTTTAGCCCGAACTTCACCACGACGAACGAGACGCCGATGGTCGCCGCCGCCGCGAGGGGAAACGACAGGTCCCGTGGTGAGGTGCCGACGAGTTCCCGTCTCACCGCGTCCAACTCGCCGGCCGACTCGGACCCGCCGGACGGGGGCCGGCGGAGTTGGATGGTGGCGACGCCCACGACGACCAGTCCGACGCCGACTGCTTTCAGCGGCGTCACGCGTTCGCCGAGGAAGGGGACGGCGACGAACGTCGCCACGACGGGACTCCCGGCGGTGACCGCGGCGGCGACGGAGGGACCCACTCGGTCGATGCCCTCGAAGTAGAGCAGTCGAGAGATGCCCGGGTCGAGGACGCCGGCGACCACGAACGGCAGGAGAAGCGCCACTGCGGGGAGCGTGGGAACCCCTCGCTGGACCGCGAGGACGACCGTGAGAAGGACCGAACTCGTCGCGAGGGTCAGTACCGCGGCGGCCAACGGCGTGCTCTCTTCGTCCCGCGAGAGGCCGTGTCTGACGAACAGCGTCTGCAACCCGAAGCAGACCGACGAGACGAGAGCGAGGGTGACGGACATCTGCTCAATCCAGTGTGTGAGACGCGACGGCGACGCCGTCGAGTTCGTCCACCGCCGCCAGTACCTTCCGGAGGTGGTCGGGTCCGCTCCCCTCTAATCCGACGGAGACGGGCGTCCGGTTCGGATGGTCGGCGTCCGTCCGTCTGGCCCGTTCCACGGCGTCGAGTCCCGCGCCGCGGTCCGACACCGCGTCGCCGACGGTGCCGAGACTCGTCGGCCAGTCGGCGACGTGGAGTCGGGCCTCGACGTACCGGTCGAGAGACATCAACCCCGTCCGGGTGAGTTCGCCGTGTTCGGTCAGGTCGACGTTGCCGCCGGAGACGACGGCGGCGACGCGTTCGTCGGTCACGTCCACGGCGTCCGAGAGGAGGGCGGCGACGGGCGCGGCACCGGCGGTTTCGACGACGGTTTTGGCGCGTTCGGCGAGCAACGTCACCGCGACGAGAATCTCCTCGTCGCTCACGGTCACCACGTCGTCCACGAGTTCGTTGACGACCGCGAACGTCTTTCCGAGCAAGCGGGTGTCGGCGATGCCCTCGGCGACGGTGTCCACCTCGGACAGTTGGTGTATCTCGCCGCGTTCGAGCGACGGTTTCGCGTGTGCGGCCCCCTCGGGTTGGACGCCGACGACGCGTACGTCGGGGTCGTGAGCTTTCAGAACGGTCGCGACGCCGGAGATGAGGCCGCCGCCGCCGATGGCGACGAGGACGGTGTCGACGTCGGGGTACTGTTCGACTATCTCCGACCCGACGGTCCCCTGCCCGGCGATGACGCCCTCGTCGTCGAACGGGTGGACGAACTCGTACCCCTCGTCTTCTGCGAGTTCGAGGGCGTACTCGTAGGAGCGTTCGTAGATGTCGCCCTCGACGACCACCTCCGCGCCGTAGCCTCTGGTGGCCGCTATCTTCGCTGCGGGCGTCACCTCCGGAACGACGATGGTGGTGTCGATGCCGAGGAGTCGTCCGGCGAGTGCGACGCCCTGCGCGTGGTTGCCCGCACTGGAGGCGACGACGCCGCGCGCTTTGACGTTCTCGGGAAGCGTCGCCATCGTGTTGTACGCACCGCGAATCTTGAACGACCCGGTTCGCTGCATGTTCTCCAGTTTGAGGCCGACGGACGCCGCGCCCGACATCTCGGCGAACGTGGTAGAGACGTCGAGTGGCGTCTCGTGGGCCACCTCGGAGATTCGATCGCGCGCGGCACTCACATCCGCGACGGTGACGACCGACTCTGCGTCCACCGGCGCGTCGTCGCCCGTCACGACGACCCCCCGACGGAGAGAATCGCGTCGGTCAACACCTCGGCGCCGATGGTGAGACTTCGCTCGTCCACGTCGAACGTCGGCGTGTGGTGACTCGTCGGGTGGTCCGTGCCGACGATGAGAAACGTAGTCGTCCCGCCTTCGTCTTTGGCGCGTTGCATGAGGAACGTGGCGTCTTCGCTCGCGCCGAAGTTGGCGTGCCGGAGGACGGAGTCCACCCCCGAGACGCGTTCCGCCGCGTCGGCGACGACGCCCGCCAGTTCCGTGTCGCTATCGACGCGGGGGGACTCGCTGACGACGTTCACCTCCGCCTCGCATCCGTGCATCTCGGCCGCGGTTCGGAGGGTGTGCGAGAGTTTCTCCTTCATATACTCCATGAGTTCGGTCGTCTCGCCGCGCGCCTCGCCGTGGATGGTCGCCTTCTCGGCGATGACGTTACTCGCCGTCCCCGCCTCCGCGACGCCGACGTTGACGCGCGTCATCCCGTCGGCGTGCCGGGGGATGGCGTAGGCGTTCTGGATGGCCGTCCCGAGAGCCTGCATCGCGTTGTCGCCCTCGTTCGGTGCTTTCCCCGCGTGCGCCGACGTCCCCTCGAACGTCGCGTCCACGTGGCACATCGCGAGTATCCGTTCGACGCCCGCGATGACTTCGCCCGTGGGGTGGTCCAAGCCGACGTGGGCCGCAAAGAGGTAGTCGAGGCCCGCGGCGTACTCGCTTTTCGCCATCGGACACCCACCGCCGGACACCTCCTCCGCCGGTTGGAAGAAGACGGTGAACCGACCCGAGAAGTCGCTTCGCTTCACCGCGTCGAGAACCGCGAGACCCCACGTCATGTGGGCGTCGTGGCCGCAGGCGTGCATCGTCCCCTCGTTTTCCGATCTGAACCCCTCGCGGGCGGGGAGGTGGTCGTCGGACTCCGATTCCTCGATGTACAGGGCGTCGATATCGACGCGGAGTCCGACGTGCGGCCCCTCGCCCCGTTCGAGGACGGCGACGAGGCCCGTGTTCCCCCCCGCCATCTTCTCGACGAGTTCCTCGTCGGCCCCGCGTTCGACGGCCCGGCGCATCCACGGCCGAACCTCCTCTTCGTCCGGGGCGGCCATCCTGTCTTCGGGGTCGTAGGCGTCGGGGCCGACGGCGAGTTCGTCGACGCCGATGGACTCCGCTTCCTCGGTGAGTGTGGCGGTTGTGTAGAACTCCCGCCACGCGGGTTCCGGATACCGGTGAAGGCGACGACGCAACTGACGGAGGTCGATCGTGGTTGCCTCTGACATACGACCCAGTAACACGCCCCGTCCACTTAACTGTACACAAATTCCGTGCATAGCGGATACACGAAGGACTAAGTTCGACAGAGACAATCACACGTCAACGGCTCGCGTCGAAGAGACGCAGAGTGAGTGACATGACCGACACACCAGATATCGTCGTCCTCCGCGAGGGGACGGAAGGACTCTCGATGGAATCGTACGCAGAAGCACTCCGCGCCCGACTCCCGGAACGGACCGTCGTGCACGCCCGGACGCCGAAGCAGGAACGGGAACTCGTGAGAGACGCACGCGTCGTCACCGGCATCACGGTGGACCCCGGACTCGTCGAGGACGCCTCGAACCTCGAACTGTTCGCGTGCACGTTCGCCGGTACGGACCACGTCCCGATGGACGAACTCGACGAACGCGGCGTCGGCGTGACGAACGCCGGGGGCATCCACGCGCCCGGCATCGCAGAACAGGCCATCGGCAACATGCTCGTGTTCGCGCGCCGCCTGCACGAGGGGTGGCGGCGCAAGCAGAACGCCGAGTGGCGGCACTTCCAGTCCGGCGAGTTCACCGACAGCACCGTCACCGTCGTCGGTCTGGGCTCTATCGGGCAGGCGGTGGTACAGCGTCTCCAAGGGTTCGAAGTGGAGACTATCGGCGTCCGCTACACCCCCGAGAAAGGCGGACCGACCGACGAGGTGGTCGGGTTCGACGAGGACGCCATCCACGACGCCTTCTCCCGGAGCGACTACGTCGTCCTCGCCTGCCCCCTGAACGACCTGACGCGGGGACTCGTCGGCGACGCGGAGTTCGCGACGATGCCGACGGACGCCGTCCTCGTCAACACCGCCCGCGGGGGCATCGTCGACACCGACGCTCTCGTCTCCGCCCTCCGGTCGAACAAGATTCGCGGCGCGGCCCTCGACGTGACGGACCCCGAACCCCTCGAAGCGGACCATCCGCTTTGGAACCTCGAAAACTGCCTCGTCACGCCGCATACCGGCGGTCACACGCCGAAGCACTGGGACCGACTCGCCGACATCGTCGCCGAGAACGTGAACCGACTGGACGAGGGCGGGGAACTCGTGAACGAGGTTCTCGCGCGGAGGGACGACTGAGACGTGGCCGCAGACGACGCGACTCCCGGCGACTCTGTCGCCGACCCGACAGCAGACCCGCGGGCGAACTACGACTACGCCGGCGGCGACGTGGCCCGCCCGGGCGTGGTCTCGGACCTCGAAGGGGTAATCGAGGGCGACGTCCGCTTCGACGACTACTCGCGGCAACTGTACGCCACCGACGCGTCCTCGTACGAGATGACGCCCGTCGGCGTCGTCTTCCCGTGTTCGACGGCGGACGCGAGCGCTGTCGTGGAGTACTGCGCCGAGCGAGAGATTCCGGTCCTGCCGCGCGGCGGCGGGACGAGTCTCGCCGGACAGGCCGTAAACGAGGCCGTCGTCCTCGACTTCGCGCGGTACATGGACGACGTACTCGACGCGAGTCCCCGCGACCAGACGGCGCGCGTACAGGCGGGAGCGACCCTCGCGCGCTTGAACGACACGCTCTCGTCGCACGGGTTGAAGTTCGCACCCGACCCCGCCGCCGGGAACCGAAGCACCGTCGGCGGCGCTATCGGCAACAACTCGACGGGCGCACACTCCCTGAAGTACGGCAAGACGGACGCGTACGTCGAGGAGTGCGAAGTCGTTCTCGCGGACGGCACCGTGGCCACCTTCGGTGAGGTGTCGCTGTCGGAACTCCGCGCCCGCGCGGACGCCGACGGCGGCATCGAGGGGCGAATCTACGACGCCGTTCGGCGGGTCGTAGACGAGGAGGCCGACGCGGTGCGAGAGGTGTACCCGCAACTGAAGCGGAACGTCTCGGGCTACAACCTCGATAGAGTCGTCGAAGAGGCGGAGTCGGGGGCGGTCAACGTCGCCCGCGTCTTCGCCGGAAGCGAGGGGACACTCGGCGTCGTCACCGAGGCGACGGTGTCGCTGGAACCGATTCCGGAGACGAAATCGGTCGCACTCCTCACGTACCGCGACCTGTTAGACGCGATGGCCGACGTGGACGCCATCGTCCGCAACCACGACCCGGCCGCAGTCGAGGCCATCGACGACGTCCTCATCGAACTCGCCCGCGACACCGAGGAGTTCGCTGACGTGGCCGCGATGCTTCCCGAGGAGACGGAAACGGCGCTGTTAGTGGAGTTCTACGCGGAGGACGACGCACACCGCCGCGAACAGGTCCGGCGGTTGGTCGCCGACCGCGTGGCCGGACGGTCCGGCGCGGCGGACGGCGGCGCGACCGGAGACGCCGACGGCGACGCCGACCCGGTTCGGGCGTTCGACGCCTTGGAGGCGTACGAGGAGTCAGAGCGCGCTCGACTGTGGAAGCTCAGAAAGAGCGGAATGCCCATCCTCCTCTCGCGCACGTCGGACGCAAAGCACATCTCCTTTATCGAGGACACCGCCGTGCCGACCGAGAACCTCGCGGAGTACGTCGCCGACTTCCGAGAAGTTCTGGCGGACAACGACACGTTCGCGTCGTTCTACGCTCACGCCGGACCGGGGTGTATGCACATGCGCCCCCTCGTGGACGCGACGAGTCCGGCGGGCGTCCGCCAGATGGAGGCCATCTCGGACGCGGTGACTGACCTCGTAGTGGAGTACGACGGGTCCGTGTCGGGCGAACACGGCGACGGCCGCGCGCGCACCCAGTGGAATCGAAAACTGTACGGCGACCCGGTGTGGGCGCTGTTCCGCGACCTGAAGTCGGCGTTCGACCCCGACTGGCTCCTCAACCCCGGGCAGGTCTGCGGGTACGCCCCCGGCGAGGAGGTTCCCGAGGACGCGCCGGACCGGGCGCGGGCGGTGCGAATGACCGAAGCTCTCCGGTTCGGTGGCGACTACGAGTTCGACGCCGGTTTCGAACCGGCGCTGAACTGGCGGAACGAGAACGGCTTTCGCGGCATGGCGGAACTCTGTCACGGGTGCGGCGGATGCCGCGGCCAACAGGACACCACCGGCGGCGTGATGTGTCCGACGTACCGCGCGACGGGCGAGGAGAGCCTCTCCACCCGCGGGCGGGCGAACCTGCTTCGACAAGCGGCGAGCGGTGACCTGCGCGACGGCGAGATGCTCGAAGACGAGTTCCTCCGCGAGGTAATGGACCTCTGTATCGGTTGTAAGGGCTGCAAGCGTGACTGCCCCAGCGAGGTTGACATGGCGAAGTTGAAGGCCGAAGTCGAGCACGCCCACCACGAGGCTGAGGGCGCGAGCCTCCGCGAACGCCTCTTTGCCGACGTCGATACGCTCAACGCCGTCGGCTCCGCTCTCGCGCCGGTTTCGAACTGGCTGGCGAACCTCCCCGGGTCCGGCTTCCTCGCGGAGAAGACGCTCGGCATCGCGAGGGAACGCGACCTGCCGACGTTCCACCGCGAGAGCTTCGAGGAGTGGTTCGAAAAGCGAGGCGGCGCGGCCGCCTCGAAAGAACGGGCGGCGGCGGCGCGAACGGCCCGAGGCGACTCGAACGCCTCCGAGTCCGAAGCGACGCGTCGGGCCCTCGTCTTTCCCGACACGTACACGAACTACAACCACCCCGACGCGGGGAAGGCCGCCGTCCGAGTCCTCGAAGCGGCCGGCGTCCGCGTCCGGGTTCCGGAGGGCGTCACCGCCACGGGTCGGCCGTCACACTCGAAGGGCTTTCTCGACGTCTCGCGGGAGCGCGCCCGAACGAACGTCGACGCACTCGCCCCCCTCGTCGAATCGGGGTGGGACGTGGTGCTCGTCGAACCGTCCGACGCGGTGATGCTCCAATCCGACTATCTCGACTTGCTGTCGGGGACGGACGCCGAACGCGTCGCCGCGCACGCCTACGGAGTCTGTGAGTACCTCGACCGGTTCGGACTCGACAGTGAACTCGCCGCCGACGCCCCCGACGAGACGCTGACGTACCACGGCCACTGTCACCAGAAGGCGACGAAGAAAGACGGCCACGCCGCCGCGGTGCTGGAAGCCGTCGGCTACGACGTGGACGCCCTCGACTCGGGATGCTGCGGGATGGCGGGGTCGTTCGGCTACGAGGCCGAGCACTACTCGCTGAGTCAGTCCATCGCCGACGTGCTCCTCGGTCAGATAGGCGAAAGCGAGGGCGACGCCGTCGTCGCGCCCGGCGCGTCCTGCCGGACGCAACTCGGCGACCGGACCGAGGAGACGCCGCCGCATCCGGTCGAGAAAATCGCCGCGGCGATAGAGCGCTGAGAGCGAAGCGAGCGCGGAAAGAGAACGCTGGTTTTTCCGAGCGCGTTACGGCCACAGACCGCGGGTGGACTTCGCCTCCGCGACGCGTTGGAGTGCGACCACGTACGCGGCGTCGCGCCACGTCAGGTCGCGCGCCTCGTACTCCACTCGCACGTCGTTCCACGCGGACTGCATGTGGGACTCGAGTTCCTCGTGGACGCGTTCGAGCGTCCACTGCCGTCGGTTTATGTCCTGCAACCACTCGAAGTACGAGACGGTGACGCCGCCCGCGTTCGCGAGGATGTCCGGAACGACCGGAACTTCGCGCTCTTCGAGTATCGCGTCGGCGGCGAACGTCGTCGGGCCGTTCGCGCCCTCGACGATGAGGTCGGCTTGCACGTCGTCTACGTTGTCGGACGTGAGAACGTTACCGACCGCCGCCGGGACGAGAACGTCCACGTCGAGTTCGAGAATCTCCTCGTTCGAGATTTTCTCCGGCGCGTCGTACGTCATCACCGCTTCGGGTTGCTCCTCGTGGGTCGGCACGTCGTGCGTGTCGAGTCCGTCGGGGTCGTAGATTGCGCCGTTGACGTCCGAAACCGAGACGACGTTCGCGCCCCAATCGTCGAGGGCGCGGGCGGCGTTCGCACCGACGCTCCCGAACCCCTGAACCGCGACTGTCGTCTCCGAGAGGTCCCACTCGTAGTAGTCGACGGCTTCGCGGGTGATGATGGCGACACTCCGCCCGGGCGCTTCCTCGCGGCCGTAACTGCCGCCGATGACCGGCGGCTTACCCGTCACGACGCCGGGCGTCGTCTCGCCGGACTGCATCGAGTAGGCGTCCATGAACCACGCCATCGTCTGGGCGTCCGTCCCCATGTCCGGCGCGGGAACGTCCCGTTTCGGTCCGACCACGTCGCGGAGTTCCTGTGCGAACCGCCGCGTGAGCCGTTCCGTTTCCCGCTCTGAGAGTTGCTTCGGGTCCACGGCGACCCCGCCTTTCGCGCCGCCGAACGGGATGTCCATCACGGCGGACTTCCACGTCATCCACATCGAGAGGCCGATACACTCGTCGGAGGTGACCTCCGGGTGGTATCGGAGTCCGCCCTTGTACGGGCCGCGAACGTCGTCGTGTTGGGCGCGATAGCCCGTGTACACGTCGAGCGACCCGTCGTCTCGTTTGAGGGGAACCGAGACGCGTTCGACCCGTGTCGGGTGGCGGAGCCGTTCGATGACGTTCGAGTCCACGTCGACGTGCGCCGCCGCGCGTTCGAGTTGCCGCCGCGCCGTGACGAGTGCCGAGTCGGCGTTCGATTCTCCCGCGCCGTCTTCGTCTGCTGACATGGATACGGAAACGCAATGACGAAGCATCGGCTTAAAAGAACCGGATGCGTTCGAAGCCGTCGTTCGAAATCCGCTCGATAACCGCCGTACGACCGAATATTTTGCTCGCGGCCGGAGAAATATTACGCTGACCGAAATCGGTCGGACGCCACGCCGACGCCGCGGGAACCCGGGCCGCCCGGACGCGGGCGGCGGAATGCCGTCTGAACTCCGCGTATCAGCGCGGAACGACGGTCAGGTCGAGAACAGTTTCCGCGGGAACTCCGCGAGCGTCTCCGCGCCGTCGGAGGTGACGCGGAACGTCTCCGAGAGTTCGACTCCGAAGTCGTCGAACCACAGACCCGGAATCATGTGGAACGTCATGTTCTCCTTCAGTACGGTCTCGTCTCCCGGTCGGAGACTCGCGGTGTGTTCGCCCCAGTCCGGCGGGTAGCCGAGACCCATCGAGTAGCCGATTCGGTCCTCCTTTTCGATGTCGTACGTCGAGATGACGTCGCGCCACGCCTTCTCCACCTGTTCGCAGGTGACGCCCGGTTCCGCGGCGTCGAGGGCGGCGTTCAGACCCTCGACGACTATCTCCATCCGTTCTTCCATCGCCGCGGGCGGGTCGCCGACGAACGTCGTCCGCGCGAGCGGCGAGTGATAGCGGTGCCGACATCCGGAGAGTTCGATGATGACCGGGTCGCCCTCTTCGAACTCGCGGTCCGTCCACGTGAGGTGCGGCGTCCCCGTGTGGTCTCCCGACGGCATCAGAGGGACGATAGAGGGGTAATCGCCGCCGTAGTCCTCGGTGCCGCGGATGAGAGCGTCGTAGATGGCGCGCGCCGCCTCGTACTCGGGGACACCCTCCTCTACGGCGTCTAACCCCGCGACCATCGCCTCCTCGGAGATGCGGGCGGCCTCCTGCATGTATTCGAGTTCTCGGTCGGATTTTATCACGCGGACCCAGTTGACGAGAAGCGTCGCGTCCTCGAACGTCGCCTCGGGGAGGTTCTTCTGCAAGCGGGTGTAGGACTTTGCGGTGAAGTAGTACGCGTCCATCTCCAACCCGACGCGTCCGTCGCCTACGTCCAGTTCCGCGAGAACGTCCGCGACGTAGTCCATCGGGTGGAGGTCGTGCGGCGAGTGGACGTGGTCGTCGCTGTACGCGCGGATGCTCTCGTCCGAGAGTTGCGTCGTCGCGCGCGCGCCGTTCGCGTCCATCCCTCGGCCGACCCAGACGGGTTCGTCGCGGTCCACGGTCAGGATGACGGCTTGCGGAACGTAGAACGACCATCCGTCGTACCCCGTCAGGTAGTTCATGTTCGAGGGGTCCGTGGCGACGAGGGCGTCGAGTTCCTCCTCGTGCATCCGCTCTTTCGTCTGTTCGATGCGTCTCTCGTACTCGCTCCGTTCGAACGTTGGCTGTGGCATGGTACCGGTTCTCTAAGGAGATTCGACCAACAGCGATATAACTTTTTTGTGTACAGAGGCTACGGAAACTGTGTAACGGGTCGGAGACGGCGCGGCGGGCGGTCAGACGGGAACTCGTCCGTCCGGAACCACGCCCTCCTCCGTCCACCCGCGCGTCTCGTAGTACTCTTCGAGCGCCGCCTCGAACTCCGGCAGGTCGTACGGGAGTCTGTCGTCGTCCCGGTCGAACCCGCGCTTGTTGTTGAAGTGGCGTTCGAGCGTGACGGTCCGCGCGCCCACGTCGAGGAGTTCCTCGAAGTCCGCGCCGAACAGCATCTCGTAGCGTTCGGGAGTCATGTAGTCGCGGGAGAACTTACAGACGACGCCACTGTCGTTCAGCGCCATCAGGTCCTCGCGTTCGGCGAGGATGCCCGCTTTCCCGACGGCCCCCTCGGGGTCCACCGCCTGGTCCTGCGGGACGAGGGGGTACTCCACGGAGTAGAACGTCGCGTACATGTGGTCTGCGCCGCGGTTGGCGACGGCGTAGGAGAGGCCCTGTCCGTGGAGGACGCGCCCCTCGTGGGCGGCGAAGTCCATCCCCTTTACCGTCCAGTTTTCGACGCCGAGTTCGTCGTGGACGCGGTCGATTCCCTCCGCGAGGGTATCGCCGACGCCCTCTCGGTGGGCTATCTTCTCGACGAGGTCCCAGATGAGTTCGCGGTTGCCGAACTCGTCTTCGGCCGCGAGGTACGCGGCGACGGTGTTGCCCGCCGAGATGGCGTCGAGGCCGTACTCGTCGCACAACTGGTTCGACTTCATCACGTCGACGATGTCGTCGACGCCCGAGTTCGATCCGAACGCCATCGCCACCTCGAACTCCGGCCCCTCCGTCTCGACGCCGCGTTCCTCGTCTCTCGTCGGGAGTTTGCAGGCGAACGCGCAAGCCGAGCAGGTGCCCTTCTTGTACTTCTTCTCGGCGACGGCGTCGCCGTTTATCCCCTCGACGCCTGCGAACGTCTGCTCCGAAAAGTAGTACGAGGGGAGGCCGTCGACTTCGTTCGCGAGGTCCATCACCGCGACGGTGCCCTGTTCTTTCATGATGTTGTCGTCTGTCGCCGCCTCGCGGTGAATCTCCATCTGCCCCGCCGGAATCTCTATCTCCGGCGCGGAGTCGCCCTCGAAGGTCACGGCCTTGACGTTCTTCGACCCGAGAACCGCGCCGAGTCCGCCGCGTCCGAACGCACGTTCCTCCGAGGTCATCACGGAGGCAAATCGTACCTCGTTTTCGCCCGCCGGTCCGACGATAGCCGTCTGGTCCGACCCGATGTCGTGTTCGGAGTCCAGATATTCGACCGTCTCGGGCACCGTCGCACCAGAGAGGTTCGGTACCTCCTCGAACCGGACGCCGTCGTCTCTCACGTGGACGACGACGAGTTCGTCGCTCTCGCCGACGAACTCCACGGCGGCGTTCCCCGTGTCGGCGAAGTGCCGAGACATGAACCCGCCCGCGTTCGAAGAGAGGAGGCCGTCGGTAAGCGGCGAGACGGCCGTGCAGTTCATCCGCCCGGTGAAACTCATGTTCGACGCCTGCATCGGTCCCGTGGTGAACAGAACTCGGTTCTCCGGGCCGAGGGGGTCGACGTCGAACGGGATGCGGTCGTGTGCGAGTTTGGTCGCGACGCCCCGGCCGCCGATGTAGGATTCGAGAACGTCGGTGACGTCGGTACGCTTCGTCTCTCGTGTTCCCACGTCGATGGACACGAGTGGACCCTTCGAGTGTAACATTGGTCGGCGATTCCTCGCGTAGGGCCTTAATTATTTGCGGTGATAGATCTAACCTCCCGGTGAGACGAGCGTGTTTTCAGTAACTGTGTACGTGCTGTATGATTACTGTGGATAACTTATTTATGCTAGTCACACATCAACACGGACATGGCAAGAGGACCATCGATAGCGGACCTACACTACGAGGAGGCACCGTCGGTCGACTCCGTCCCGGGTCCGAAGTCGCGCGAACTCCTAGAGAAACAGCAGAACATCGACAGTAGCGCCGTCGCGTACCCGGACGACATCCCGATCGCGTTCGAGGAGGGGAAGGGCGCGACCGTCCGCGACGTGGACGGCAACACGTTCATCGACATGTTCGCGGGTATCGGCGTTCTCAACGTCGGCCACTCGAACCCCTACGTCCTCGATGCGGTTCACGAGCAAGCGGACAAGTTCGTCCACACCGTGGACTTCCCGACGGAGGCGCGCCTCGAACTCATCGAGAAACTCGACGAGATAGCGCCCGCGGGTCTGCAGGGGAACATGCGCACCGTCTTCGGCGGGCCGACGGGGAGTGACGCCGTCGAAGCGGCCATCAAGCTCTCGAAGTACAACACCGGCGGAGACGGCCTCATCGCCTTCCGCGGGGCGTACCACGGCGCGACGACTGGTGCGATGAGCGTCACGTCGAACAAGAAGTTCAAGGAGGCGTACACGCCGCTTCTCCCCGACGTCGTTCACGCGCCGTACCCGTACCCGTTCCGACAGGAGAAGTCGCCGCAGGAAGCGGTCGACCACGCCCTAGAGGAGGTCCAAGAGATAGTCGAAGACCCCTACGGCGGACTCGCGAATCCCGCGGGTATCTTCGTCGAACCGATTCAGGGCGAGGGCGGCGTCATCACGCCCCCGGAAGGGTTCCTGAAGGGTCTCCGCGACATCGCGACGGACAACGACATCCCCCTCGTGTTCGACGAGATACAGAGCGGACTCGGCCGGTCCGGCGAGTGGTGGGCAAGCGAGTGGTACGACGTGACGCCCGACGTGATGACCTCCGCGAAGGCTCTCGGCGGGACGGGCTTTCCCCTCTCTGCGACGATGTACCACGAGGACCTCGACACGTGGGGGCCGGGCGACCACGCCGGTACCTACCGCGGGCACGTCGTCGGCATGCGCGCCGGAACCCGCGCTATCGAGTACATCCAAGACCACGACCTGTTGGCGCACGCCCGCGAACTCGGGGAGTACATCCAGACGCGCCTGCGCGAGGTGAGCGAGTCCAACCCGCAACTCGCCGAGGTGCGCGGGAAGGGCCTGTTCATCGGCGCGGAGTTCGTCGACGAGGACGGCACCCCCGACGGCGACATCGGCGACGCGATACAGGACTACTGCTTCGAACACGGGGTCCTCGTTTGGAAAGCCGGTCGTTACGGCAACATCCTGCGTCTCCTCCCGCCTCTCGTCCTCACGCGGGAACTCGCCGAAACCGCACTCGACGTCATCGAAGACGCCATCGAACACGCGACGACGGCGAAGTCGGCGGTCTGAATCGGACCGACGCCGCGACCGCGCGACGGCGTCGGTTTACTCTTCCTCGACGTTCGCAATCGCGTCTATCTCCACGCGCACGTCGTCCGGGAGGCGGGCCGCCTCGACGCAGACGCGCGCCGGCGGCGTCTCCTCGAAGTGGTCGGCGTACGCCTCGTTGACCGCCTCGTAGTCGTCCATATCGGCGACGTAGACGGTTGTTTTCACCACGTCGGCGAGGGAACCACCGGCCTCCGCGACGACGGCGGCGAGATTCTCGACGACGCGGTGCGTCTGCGTCCCCACGTCGCCCTCGACTTCCTCTCCCGTCTCGGGGTCGACCGGACCGAACCCGGAGACGAAAAGCAGTCCGTCGGCGAGGACGCCCTGCGAGTACGGGTTGTCGTTCCGCGGCGCGTCGTCGGTGGATACGGCAGTCTTCTCTGTCATGGGTTCCGAACGGACCGTCTCGACGGAGGTTCATAAACGTTATTCGGATATAGTTATACGAAAACCGTTTTCGTTTCGGGGCGGGCAAATCGAGCGACGACCGAAGTCGGATCGAAAGTGGGGTCGGACGGGGGGTCGAACGCGGAGTCAGACAGAGGGTCGGAACGGCGGACGTCACGACGACTCGAACGGTGGGGAGGGTCGAACTCTCACCCGGGTACGCGCCCGACGGAGACGACGGGCCGAGGGGGTGGTCAGTCGTTCAGGTCTTCGACGCGGCGGTTGCGCGCGTCGGTAGCCTCGGCGACCGCGTCGACGAACTCCGGCATCTGCTCTTTCATCCCCGACCGCATCTCGCCGGGCGAGAACGCCTCCGACTCCGTCATGAGGCGGACGAACGCGCGGAGTTCCTCGTCTGTCACCTCGTCGAAGTGACCGGCCTCTAACTTGTCTACCACCTCGTCCACGTCGATTTGGCCGACCGGGTCGACGTTGAAATCGACGGTGACCATGCGGTAATCGGAGCCCGCGAGTTTCTGTTCGGCCCGGTTGACGCCCTGTCCGAGCATGTCCTTGAACGGGACGTAGTAGCCCATCGTCCCGAGATGAAGGAAGCCGAGCATATCGACGATACCCTGTGTGTACGCTTCGCGAGACTCGTCTTCGGGGTTGAACACCGTCTCTCGGTCGCGGTCTTCGAGGTGGTCGAAGAGGATGGTGAAATCGAGGATGGCGTTCCGCAGACGACGACGGATGCGGTTCCGTTTCTGCTTTTTCGAGTGTTCGGTGTAGTCGGTCTTCCGTCCGAGGAGGAACTCGCGGTCACTCGGTGTGAGAATACCGCGCTCTCTGTCCGCGGCGTGAGCGAGGGTGTCGTCCGCGCCGTCCGTTCGTGAGTCGTCTTCCATACACACTTATCGTGTACATCTTTAAATAAGGTTTGTGGAGGCTACAAACGTCGTTGCATCGAAAATAGTCATTTTCTCCGGGACAGATCGCCACAGACAACCCACAAGAGTCGGGAGGGGAGAACGAGGAAGGATACAGATATCGTTTAAATATCCTCCCTCTCGGCAGGTACCGGTCCGCTAATCGGTTCCCCTCGGTCGTTCGCAGCCGTCACCACAACGTTTATACTGAATTTCTCGCCGTGCTCGACTCCCTCGTCGATGCGGGAGTGATAAACGCGTTCGCCACCGGGGGAGGAATCTCCGCCCTCTGGCAACTCGCCTCATTTCCGAGAGACGAACGAATCGGCGCGGTGTACGCGGCAGTTTTCCGTTCTAGGTCCTCGAGGAAGGACCCCAAACGTGATTCCGTTACAGAACTAATCGCGTAACGGTAACTGGCGAACTATAGCCAATAACCATGATAGTAGAGACGTAGTATACGAAATTCGTTTTCGCTTAGAGACGTTTAATTAATTACAAGGTTTATGTGTGCCAGAAGGCGTGCTTTGCGAAGTTATTTCTATTTTAATACTAAAATTAATATTCTATCACTATCTATCTGAAATTCGTATACAACATCTGCATATCCCGCCGGGTACCGTCCGCGGTTCGACCCCAGTATAAAAACCCGTTCGGCTCTCCGGAATGGAGCCTCGGGTAGGGAGCGACGCACTGATAAGTAGTTCCGACGCGAAAACCGAGGCATGAAACCGCGCCGGACCGGGAATACGCTTCAGACGACTGACATCTCGCTTCGACTCGTCGAACTCATCACGGAACTCGACGGCGCGACGTTAGCGGAGTTGGCAGAGGAGGCGGAACTCGCGAAGAGTACCGTCCACAACCACCTCAAGACCCTCGCAAAGTACGGCTACGTCAGTCGCGAAGCGGACACGTACCACGTGGGCTTGAAACTCTATCACCTCGGAACCTACGCCCGAGAGCGAAACGACGTCTACGGGGTGGCGGAAGAAATCGTCCCCGAATTGGCGAACGAGACGCAACTGGAGGCCGACTTCACGGTCGAAGAGAACGGCCGCATCGTCTCGCTGTACGACGAATCCACCTACTCCGATACTCCCTCCTACCTCGTCGACGGCCGCCTGTTCTACGTCCACAGCACCGCGTCCGGAAAAGCGATACTGTCTCGGTACTCCGACCACCGCGTCCGCGAGATTCTCGACCGGTGGGGCCTCCCCGCCCAGACGGACCACACCATCACCTCGACGGAAGCGTTCCTCGACGAACTCGAACGCGTTCGAAATCGGGGCTACGCGACGAACGTCGAGGAGGCCATCGACGGGATGTGGGCGGTCAGTATGCCGGTCGAAACGCCACGAGGGGAGGTGTGCGGTGCGATAAACGTCTACGGCCCGACGTACGTTCACGACGAGTCGAGGGAACGCGCCGTCGTCGACGCGATAGCCGAAAAAGTCGACGCGTTCGAGCGAACCCTCTCGACGGAGTCGCAGTGAAGCCAGTTGAGCGCAATCGCCAAAAGAGCGGGAAAGGGGCGGACCGGCGACGGGCCGGGTTACCGCCTGTCGCCGGAGGCGCGGTCGGGACGCCGCTTATCTGCCCACCGTGCGTGGTATATAGTGGCACAGATGTTCCGAGACAGAGCAGACGCCGGGCGGCGACTGGCTGAAGAACTCGTACAGCAGGGAGTCGAGGCGGACGTCGTCCTCGCAATCCCCCGGGGCGGACTCCCGATCGGACGCCCGATAGCCGACGAACTCGGCGTCCCACTCGACATCATCGTCGCAAAGAAGATCGGTGCGCCGAACAACCCCGAGTACGCCGTCGGTGCCGTCTCCAGTCAGGGCCACTTCTGGCTGAACGAAGACGCGGTCGGACCGGGAGGCGTCGATAGAGCGTACGTCGAGGCGGAACGCGAGGCCGTCGAACGCGCGTCGCGCGAGAAGGCCGACCGGTACCGGGGTAATCGCCCTGCACCCGAACTCCGCGGTGAGACGGTGGTGATAGCAGACGACGGCGTCGCGACCGGCGGCACCGCGACCGCGTGCATCCGGACCGTTCGCGAGGCGGGCGCGCGGCGCGTCGTCCTCGCCGTTCCAGTCGGGTCGCCGCGGACGATGGAGGAACTGGCGGCGGAAGCCGACGAGGTGATCTGTCTGGCGACGCCGTCGAACTTCCGCGCAGTCGGGCAGTTCTACGACCGGTTCGGCCAGGTATCGGACGAGGAGGCGATGGAGTATCTCGGCTTCTGACTGCTGCGTTACTTCACCGCGTGGAGGAGCGTCGGTCCCTCTCGGTCGATCGTCTCGGCGGTCTCGAAACCGGCAGCCGAGAACGTCTCTCTGAGCGCGTCTGGGTCGTGAAACCGGCCGTCAAACACCGTTCCCATCCGGGCGCTCTCGTCTCGCTTTCGGTCTACGATGTCGAACGCGTACGTGGTCGTGTAATGGCCCTCCCGCGAGGTGAGCGCGCTGGTCGAGTGCCGTTCGACCGTGTACCGCTCCGATTCTACGGTTTGAACGTCTACGGTTCCGTTCTCGACGTCCTCGGAAAACGGCTGAAAGAACGTCACGAACACTCCTCCCTCTCGCAGGCTATCGTAGGCGTTCGCGGCGAACGCCTCGACGCTACGGTCGTCGGTCAGGTGCAGCAGTCCACCCATCAGAACCGCGATGTCGAACGTCCTGCCGTCGGCGGCGGCAGACCACTCGGTGAAGTCCGCACGCCGAAGCGTCGCCTTCGAGACTCTCCGTTCGGCAACCGCGATCATCGACTCGTTCACGTCGACGCCGAACACCTCCTCGTAGTCGTCTTCGATGCGGGCGAGAAGCGGACCGGTACCGCATCCGAACTCCAGAACGCGAGTCGCGCCCTCCGGAAGAAACCGCTCCAGTAGCCCGACCTGTGCCTCTCGGTCGAGAGCGCGAGAGTGATAGAACTCGTACAGTTCCGGATACTCGTAGAACGTTCGTCGACGGTGCGGATTCTCGTTTACGTCGTCGACGACGGCTGACAGGTCCATGCGTGGGAGTCAACCACCAGAAGAGGCGTAAGGATTGCGTCGGTATGGTATCCTCTCGCAGGGGAGAGTCAGCTACGTTCGCGTCTCGGACGTCTCGACGTAGTTCTCGTTGAACAGGCGGACGAGTCGCTTGAACAGTCCGATGACGATGGGCCCGTAGAACAGACCCATCACGCCGAAGGCGTACACCCCCCCGAAGACGCCGACGAGGATGACCGCCGAATGGAGCGACGAGCCTCTATCGACGACGTACGCCCGGAGGTAGTCGTCGACGAGGGCGACGGCGGTGAGAGCGTAGACGGTCAGAAACACCGCCGCGAGGATGCGGCCGTCGAGGAACAGATAGAGGGCGGCGGGGCCGAGAACCGCGGCGACGCCGACGATGGGAAGCAGCGCCAAGAACATCATCACCGCCGTCCAGAAGACGACGTTCGAGATACCGACAGCGAACAGACCCGCGCCCGCGACGACTCCCTGAACGACGGCGACGAAGACGTGGCCCTTCAGTACGGCCCACGTCGTTGCGTTCGCCTCGTCGATGAGTTCCTCCGTTATCGCCGCGTCCAACGGCAGCATCCGTTTCACCCACTCGACGAACTGGTCACCGTCTTTCAGTAGGTAGTAAAGCGAGAAGACGAGGAGGAGAACGCCGATAAAGAGGTCCGTCGTCGCACTGACCAGATTCGATATGTCGCCGACGAGGAATTCCGCGACGCGGCGCGGCGCGTTCGCGAGGAACGACTGGAGGGGCAACTCGACGCCGAGAGCCCCCTCCAACTGTCTCTGAAACTCTCCGCGCGCGAGTTCGTTCTCTATCGTCCGCGTGACTCTCGATGGATCGGTCGGAATCGCCATCACCATCGCGGCCACGGCGAGGGCAGTCGCGCTTATGGCACTCGCGACGAGAACGAGCGCCGATATCTGAGCGCCGAGGCGGGGTTCGAGTCGCTCCTGAAGCGGGAAGAGGACGAACGCGAGGAGAATCACCCCCAAGAGATACGAGAGAAACGGTTCGATTATCGCCGCGACGAGGAGCGCGAAGAACGCGAGCAGAACGGTGAAAAAGACGCTCCGCGCGTCGATACTGGAACGTATCACGACCGGAGGCTCCGTCCGTCTCTCGACCGACCGGTGTGACACGGGGTGTCCGGGAGTCTGCGGCGGACGGAGAGAGGCGGTACTAAGAGAGGCGAGGCGGGCGACGCCATCGCCCCTGGCGCCCTCCATCGACGGCTTCGACTGTGGAGATGATAGACGGAAGTCAGTTTCACGTACGACGACTCACACTCCAAGACAAAATCTCTTGAGCCCGATGGTTCGGATACCACGCGCCACCGAAGACCCGTCACCGACGAGGCGGCCGTACGGATTTATCGTCGGCGCGAGCGCCGATCACCACTGTTGCGAGTGAAACACTCGGCGACACACACACTCCACTGCTGCAAGTGAATCGGGGAGGAGAGGTGGGGAGGGGGGTGTCGGTCACGGTTTCGAGACGGTGGTTCGCCCGGGTCGGCCGCGCGAGAGGGCACACAGACACACCACTTCTGCAAGTGAAAGGGCGAAAACGGGGGGTCGGTGACGCGACATCGGCGACGCGAACTCTCGCTCGTTCGCCGTTCGGACACCACCGTTTCGAGTGAAAATGTCGTCTGTAGCGCACCTACTCCCTAAATTGACGCCGAAGGAGGGTCATTTATGTCATCGCTTTAGTTGAAACAGTGGTGTGTTGTTCTTCTAGAGTACCCTCTCACACTAGCTTCACTTGTAACAGTGGAGTGTGTGTGTCTTCACTTGCATCAGATGAATCAGTTGTAACCGTGGTTTTAAGTTGGTACACTCTGAGAGTCGTATCACGATGCGCCGCTTCGAGCGGAAACAGAACATCTTCCACAACAAGGACGCCTTGGGGGAGTCCTACCGACCGGAGCGGATTCAAGAACGGGACGAGGAGATAGACGAGTACATGGACGCACTCCAACCCGTGGTGGACGGGTGGGAACCGAACAACGTGTTCCTCTACGGGAACACGGGCGTCGGGAAGACGGCGGTGACCGAGTACCTTCTGAAGGTCCTGCGAGAAGACGTCGACCGGTACGACGATATCGACTTGCACGTTCTCTCTCTCAACTGTAAGACGCTCAACTCGTCGTACCAGGTCGCAATCGAGTTAGTGAACGAACTCCGTCCCTCGGGTGGTGAGATAAGTTCGACGGGTTACCCCCAACAGACCGTCTTCAAGAAACTCTACCAGGAACTCGACGAGTTGGGCGGGACGATACTCGTCGTCCTCGACGAGATAGATTCGATCGGGGAACGGGACGAACTGCTGTACGAACTCCCGCGCGCCCGGTCGAACGGGAAGTTAGAGCACGCGAAAGTCGGCATCGTCGGTATCTCGAACGACTTCAAGTTCAGAGACAGGCTCGACCCTCGCGCACAGGACACGCTCTGCGAACGCGAACTCCACTTTCCGCCGTACGACGCGCCGGAACTGCAGAACATCCTCGAATCTCGGGCTACCGTCGCGCTGGCTGAAGGCGCGTACGACGACGGGGCGCTGAACCTCTGTGCGGCGTTGGCGGCCAGAGACAGCGGAAGTGCGAGACAAGCGCTCGACTTACTCCGACTGGCGGGCGAGTACGCGGAGAACCGCGACGACGAGGGTATCACCCGTGACCACGTCGAAATCGCCAGAGAGAAACTGGAACAGGAACGCGTCGTCGAGGGGATGCGAGAACTCACCGTCAACGGCCACTACGCCCTCCTCGCCGTCGTCTCGAAGGCGGCCCAACGCGAGACTCCCTGTCGGATGCGAGACGTGTACGACGAGTACGTGAGTCTCTGTGAGAAAGCCGACATCGAACCGCTCGCCCAACGGTCGATTCACAACCACCTCTCTGATCTTCGGATGCTCGGTATCCTCTCGGCCGAAGAGAACCGAACCGGCTCTCGCGGGAACTACTACAGTTACGCGCTCGACGTTCCGTTCTCCAGCGCGATGACCGCACTCACCGACGTTCTCTCCCTCGAGAGCGTACTCGAAGATATCCGGACGACGGCACAGCGACACGGCATCGTCTAACGTCTAATCCGTTCTCTCGCGGCGTTCCACCCCCACACCACTCTTACAAGTGAATGCCGTTTTCCCGAATTCACTTGCAGAAGTGGTGTGTCCCACTCGGTACGGCGGCAAACTGGTAGTTAGTAGTAGTTAGTAGTAACTAGTTACTAGCTACTACTAGTTGTTACTAGCTAGGAGATAAGAAACGCGCTGCAGAGAAGGGTGCAACGGCGAAAAGGTCACTCGACGTCTTCGAGTCTCTCTTTGACGCTCTCGGCGTCGAGTTCGTCCATCGCGTCGAGTCCCAGAGAGACGACGAGAGGGTAGAAGTGGCGGTTCTTCTCGAAACTCTCGTCGAACTCGTACTCGTAATCGGCTTTGAGCATCGCGTACGCCCTGTCGAGGTTCCGCCGCACGTCGTGCGGGAGGTACATGTACGTCGGTTTCTGTTCGTCTTTCACGGACGTCGCCGGACTCCCGTCCTCGTCCGACTCTTCGCTCCCGTCCGTCTTTTCCGGTTTTGCCGGTTTTGCTGTCTCGGACGGTTTCCCCGCCTCTCCTGTCTCGTCCGCCTCTCCTGTCTCGTCCGCCTCTCCCGATTCGGCTTTCGTTCCTTCCTCCTCCGAGTCGGGGGTTCGATCCCCACCGGCCACGTCGGCGTCGTCGGCGTCTGCGCCGTCGTCCGCCTCCGACCCCTCTTGGGCGCGGTCACGGGCGCGTTGGCGCCGCCGCCGGAGTCTGTCCGCGCGGTCATCGTCGCTCATGCGTCCGCCTCCGTGAGACCGAACTGTTCGTCGAGGTTCGCCGCGATTTCGAGGAACGTCTCGCACATGTCACAGTCGGGGTTGAATTCGAGGAGAGAGACACCGGCGTCGAGAGCCTTCTGGACGTCCGCCCGTTCGCGAATCTCCCACACCGGTACGTCCTCGAAGGCGGCGTTTATCCACTCGACCATCTCTCGGGCCTGCTTCTTCCGCACGTCGATGCGGTTGACGACGACGGCGCGGTCTCGGATGTCTATCTCGTAGTCGTATTCTAAGGCGTCGACGTGGTCGAACAACAACTCGAAGGCCCGCTTCGACGTCGACTCGGCGAGTGCGGGAATGAGGACGTTCTGCGTCGCAAACAGCGCGTTGTCCATGAGGTTCCCGAGGTTCGGCGGGCAGTCGACGATGACGTAGTCGTACGTCGCCTCTATCTCTCGGAGGACTAAATCCAGTTGCTCGCCGCTTCGACGCGCCAGCGTCAACTCGGGTTCGGCGGCCGTCATGTCGATGTTCGACGGAACCACGTCCATCTCGGGGTGTTCGCGGACGATGTTCTCGATCTCGTCTCGCTTCTCGGCCTCCGTGAGGCAGTCGAAAAGCGTCGGCGGTTCGTCGTCGTACGCTTCCATGAGGCCGAGGTTCTCCGTCGCGTTGCCCTGCGGGTCTAGGTCGACGAACAGAACGTCGTGCCCGCGAGCGTTGAGTGCGCCGGCGACGTTGATAGCGATAGTCGTCTTCCCGACGCCTCCTTTCTGATTCGACACGCAGAGTTTTACTGGCTCGTCCATACGGACTGTCTTTGCCGTCCAAACTTATAGTTGAGTGTGTCTGTCAAAACTGTCTCTGACGTTTTTCTCCTCTCTCAGAGCGGAAAACGCCGCAACGCCGCATATAACGGTGGTTCGGCGAGCAACCGGACGTCGGGCCACAAGTCAAAACTATCAAAGAGAGTTTTGAAGTCACAGCGATATCTGCTATCAAAACGTACACTGATCTCGCCGCCTCCAATCCGGTCATCTGTACGATACTCCTCCGCGCCTCGCTTCCGGTACCGAGTCGGCGCGTGCGACCGAGTCGAGATAAATTTGCGACGAATCCGTCTCTCAGAAAGGGGTACTCCGTTGTACGTCGCCGGTGAAGATGGTGATATCGCCTATGGTTTCCTTACTCTTGGTCTCCGGTCTCGTGGTCGCGGCGTTCGTCGGGTACAACATCGGGGGGTCGTCGACCGGCGTCGCGTTCGGACCGGCGGTCGGCAGTCGAATCGTCAGGAAAGTCACCGCGGGGGCACTCTTCACGCTCTTTGCGTTCTGGGGTGCGTGGACCGTCGGTCGGAACGTCATCGACACGATGAGCGACGGTATCGTTCCGGCGACGCAGTTCTCGCCGGAGGCGAGCGTCGGCGTCCTGTTTTTCTCGGGGGTGGCGCTCTTGATATCGAACGTCTACGGCGTCCCCGCCTCGACGTCGATGACCGCGGTCGGCGCAATCGTTGGTCTCGGACTCGCGACTGACACGCTGAACGAGACGGTCATGTTCACCATCGTCTCCGCGTGGATAGTCGCGCCGTTGGTCGGACTCACAATCGGCGTCGTCACCGGGCGGTATCTCTACCCTCACCTCGACGCTCGGTTCTCGTTCGGACGGCTGAGTGACCCGCTCGTTCAGATCGACCGTTCCGGGTTCGTGCCCCGGCCACGACTCAACCGGCACGTCCCGCCCCGCGACGTCGTCGGATCGCTTCTCGTACTCGGTATCGCGTGTTACATGGGGTTCAGCGCCGGCGCGTCGAACGCGGCGAACGCCGTCGCACCGCTGGTCGGTAACGGCTCGATAACGATAGAGCAGGGTATACTCCTCGCCGTGGCGTCCATCGGACTCGGCGGGTTCACCATCGCTCGACGAACGCTGGCGACCGTCGGAGACGACATCACCGACCTCCCCATCCTGGCGGCACTCGTCGTCTCCGTCGTCGGCGCGACGATCATCACCGTCCTCTCGCAACTCGGCATCCCGGCCAGTCTGGCGGTGAGTACGACGTGCTGTATCATCGGACTCGGGTGGGGTCGGGCGAGTCGCGTCGCGACGCTCGCGGAAATCGCCGCTCCGGACGGCGAACCCGCCTCGCGAACGCCCATCACCACCGGAGCGCTCGGGTCGCCGCCGACGGACGATGACTCGCCCGCCGGACCGACCGTCGGCGGACTCGCGAGAGGTGAGGACGAAGACGTAGACGGCACAGACGACGTCTCCGTCCCGCCCATCGGAGAAGAGGAGCCCGAAGACGTCACCGCAGAGAGCCTGTTCGACCCGGCCGCCACCGGTCGAATCGTCGCCCTGTGGATTCTCTCGCCGACGTTGTCGGTCATCGGGTCGTTTCTCCTCTTTACGCTCGTCCTGTAGTCGGTTCGAGAGATGGTCGCCTCGCGGGGACGGTGCTCGGCGGGACGACAGCCCGTCGTCCCCCGCCCTTATTTCGACGGCGGGCGTACGAGACGTATGATATCCCGCGTTCTCGTCCCCATGGACGACTCCGAGATGTCGGAGCGAGCGCTCAAATACGCTCTCGAAGCCCACCCGGACGCAGAGATAACCGTCCTGACCGTGGTAGGTGAACCCTCGACAATGTGGGGAGAAGCGGCGGCAATCGCACTCGCCGACGACGTCGAACGCACCGCGAAGAAGTTCGCGCGGGAGATACTGGACCGCGCCGAGGAGATAGCGTCCGAGAACGACGCCGAGATAACCACCGACGTTCGGGTAGGGAACCCCGCGCGATCGATTCTCGACCGAGCCGAAGAGTTCGACACCGTCGTCGTCGGGTCGCACGGCGGGACGATGGCCGAACGACTGCTCGTCGGAAACGTCGCGCAGAAAGTCGTCCGGCGCTCCCCCGTCCCGGTCACCGTCGTCCGGTGAACGCCCCCGCCGTTTCGCACCGCGAGAACGAGAGCGCGAAACCCGAACTCGCTCACACCGTGGAGACGGTCGTATAACGGGAATCTCTTCGAGGGGGCTCGTCCGTAACGTTTCATACACCCCGGTCCCACAGACCGATATGGAATCGGACCGCGAGGAGTCGCCGTTCGGGCGGGTCGTTCGAAACCCCGCAGCCCAGACGCTCGCCGCGATGGTCGTCGTCTCTCTTCTGACGTGGGTGAGCTTCCTCGTCGGATCAGCGCGACTGTTCGTCCTCGCGCCGCCCGTCCTCGACCCGCCGTGGGGAGTGATAACGAGCGTGTACGCCCACGCGAACCCCGCACACCTCCTCTCGAACGCGATGATAATCGCCGTCGCGGGCGGCATCGTCTCGCTCTCGACGACCCGACTCAAGTTCCACGCGTTCTTTCTCGCGACGGGCGCACTCGCCGCCGTCGCACAGGTGTGGTCGGGAGTCGCCCTGGGCAACCCGACGGCGGTACTGGGGTCGAGTGGCGCGGCGTTCGCGTTGGTCGGTTACGTCCTCGCTTCGAACCCAGTCTCGGCGACGTTCCTCGACCGGTTCCGCCTCCCCGCCCGCGTCGTCGTCGTCCTCGTCGCGCTGATAGCGTTCGCTCTCACGCTCACCTACAGCGCACCCGAGAGCGCGTTAGTCGCTCATTTTACGGGTGCCGTCGCGGGACTGGCCGCCGGACGGTTCCGCCTCCTCCGCGACGACCGGCAGTGATGTAGCCTCGTCGTCCCCTCTTTCGCGGTGAGAAGTGGCAACGCCGCCTCGACGTCCGTAGTCGTCTCTCCTCTTTTCCGCTCGGTTTCTGAGGCACCGTTCCTAACCCGAAGGCCAACCGACGGACACGTTCTCTCTCCGGCCGCCGTGATAGGACGGATGCGCAGTATATAGTGATTATTTTAACGGGTCGATATCACAACCGCCTAGTTTATGTGGATTCGTCCGAGATGTGAGGGTACGCGACGCCGGGACGACTGGCGGCGGTCACAGATCTAACCATGTCTACGAAAACACTCATCGCCGATGGCGG
The DNA here is from genome assembly GCF_900113245.1 of Halopelagius inordinatus. NCBI lineage: Archaea > Methanobacteriati > Methanobacteriota > Halobacteria > Halobacteriales > Haloferacaceae > Halopelagius > Halopelagius inordinatus. The sequence continues at coordinate 8,065 of NZ_FOOQ01000005.1, read as the reverse complement.
TCACGTCGCCCGCCCGTTCGCTCGACCGAGAGGCGAGCGACGCAAATCCGTCCGTCTCGCCGACGACAGCGAGACTGCGGTCCGACGTGTACGGGAGGACAGGGTACCAGCGTGGGGGGCGACGCCGACCGGTCCGCGTTCGCCGAACGCTGCCGGTATCGACGCCGAGACGGTGGCCATCGTGGCGCCGAAAGACGGTCCGAAAGGGGGGTCGGACTGAATGCAGAAGTCGCTGGAGCGCGACCTCGGACTCTACTCCGTGCTCGCCATCAGCATCGGCGCGATGGTGGGAAGCGGCATCTTCATCCTGCCCGCACTCGCGGTCAAAATCGCCGGTCCGGCGGTTATCCTCGCGTACGTCGTCGCCGGCATCCTCGTGTTGCCCGCGGCGTTGTCGAAGTCCGAGATGGCGACGGCGATGCCCGAAGCGGGCGGCACCTATCTCTACATCGAACGCGGGATGGGTCCGCTCCTCGGAACGGTCGCCGGACTCGGAACGTGGTTCTCCCTCTCCTTTAAGGGCGCACTCGCCCTCGTGGGCGGCGTCCCGTACCTCCTGTTGTTGTTCGACGTTCCGTCGGGAATCGTCACGCCAGTCGCTCTCGCCTTGGCGACGCTTCTCGTCTTGATAAACCTCTTCGGCGCGAAACAGACCGGTCGGTTACAGGTCGGCATCGTCGCGGTGATGCTCGCGGCGTTAGTGTGGTTCGCCGTCGGCGGGACGCCGAGCGTCCAGCAGGCGAACTACCAGCCGTTCTTCGAGGGCGGCGTCGGTGGCCTCCTCGCCGCGACCGGACTGGTGTTCGTCTCCTACGCGGGCGTGACGAAGATTGCGAGCGTCGCCGAGGAAGTCGAGGACCCCGACCGCAACATCCCGCTCGGAATCGTCGGGTCGCTCACGTTTACGACGGTTCTCTACACGCTCATCGTCGCGGTGATGGTCGGCGTCACCGACCCCGGAAGCATCGCCGAGAGCGCCACCCCGATGGCCGTCGCGGCCGAGGCGACTCTCGGCACGGCGGGCGTCCTCGCAATCGTCGCGGCCGCCATCTTGGCGCTCGTCAGTACCGCTAACGCGGGCATCCTCTCGTCGTCGCGGTACCCGTTCGCGATGAGTCGCGACAACCTCGTTCCGTCCTCGCTTTCGGTCGTCAGCGACCGATTCGGGACGCCGAGCACCTCCATCACGCTCACCGGGGTCGTTCTCCTCATCCTCATCGCGTTCGTCCCGATCCTCGACATCGCCAAACTCGCCAGCGCGTTCCAGATTCTCGTCTTCATCCTCATCAACTTCGCCATCGTGGCGTTCCGCGAGGGGAACGTCGAGTACGAACCGTCGTTCGAGTCGCCGCTCTACCCGTGGCTACAGGCGTTCGGTATCGTCGGCGGCGTGGTCCTCCTCACGCAGATGGGGACGGTTCCGCTCGTCGGCGCGGCGGTGATGACCGTCTCCGGTATCGTTTGGTACTTCGCGTACGCGCGTCCGAGAGTCGACAGAGAGGGCGCAGCCATCGACGCCGTCCGACAGCAGATCGGACAGAGCGCCGTCGAACGAACCCGGACCACCATCGAAGAGTGGACGAGCGGATACCGCGTCCTCGTGGCCATCCCCCACGACGTGTCGAAAGACGAAGAGCGGTCGTTCGTCCGAGTGGCGGCGGACCTCGCGCGTCCCAACCGCGGCCGGGTCACCGTCGTCCGCTTCGACGAAGTTCCCGACCAGGTCCCCCTGACGCACGCCTCGGAGGTGGAGTCGCCCGCCGACATCCAGTTCGAGCGACAGACGGACGAACTCGACGAGGAGTTCGACGTCCCGGTCGATAGCGGCACCATCGTCAGCCACGACACGAAGCACGCCGTCGTCAACTACGCCGCCCACGAGGGCGCGGACATGCTCCTCATGGAACACGACCCCGGCGCGTCGGGCCTCCGAGCCCGCCTGTTCGGCAACCACACCGACTGGGTGCTTCGACACGCCCCGTGCGACGTGGCCCTCTTCGACGACCGGGGACTCGACGAGATAGAGACGGTCGGCGTGCTGACCGACGAGGGTCCGTACGACCCGACCAAGGTCGCCGTCGCCGACGCCATCGCCGGCGAGGCGGGCGCCACCGTCGCTCTCAACCACGCCGTCGACGTCGAGGCCCGGCCGACGAGGGCGCGGACGATACGCGACTACCACGACGAGATAGGCCAACTCTGTTCGTCTCCCGTCCGGACCGGGTTGCCGTTCGCCGACGGCGGCGGCACCGACGAACCCCCGAAGGACGACGATCTGTTAGTCGTGGGACTCGGGGGCGAACGGTTCGGCGGGTCCGACCAGACGCAGTCGCGCATCGTCGACGAGTGGGGCTGTTCGGTACTCATGGTCCACGGGCAGGACGCGAGGCGGCGCGGACGCGTCGCTCGCCTCGCGGACCGCTGGCTCTTTTGAGCCGCCTCGAACCGCTCCGTTCGCCCGCGTTTCGCGGAGCAAAACACATATCGGGGTCTCGCTCGCTCGTCGTAGCATGGCGTCGACATCGATAGACGACCTCGATCGCTACATCATCTACGCGCTCCAACGGGACGCGCGACACACGTCCGGGCGGGACATCGCGGAGGCCCGCGGCGTCTCCGCCAGCACCGTCCGAAACCGAATCAGCAAGCTCGAATCTAACGGCATCATCCGCGGGAGCCACCTCGACGTCGACTACGAGGAGATGGGGTATCAGCTCTACACCATCATCTTCTGTACCGCGCCGATCCCCGACCGGGAGACGCTCGCAAAGCAGGCGCTCGAAGTCGACGGCGTCGTCTCGGTCCGCGAGATAATGACCGGCGACGAGAACGTTCACATCACCGCCGTGGGCCGCGACAGCGACGACCTGAGCCGAATCGGACGCGAACTGAGCGAACTCGGATTCGAGATAGCCGAAGAGGAGATAATCCGAAACGAGTACACCTGCGCGTACAGCCCGTTCGGTCGCGAAATCGACGATTCCGACTGACGACCGGCCGAATCGTCCGACTGTCCGGATTCCGACTTCTCCGCGTTCGTCGGCCAAAATATCCAAACGAGATACGACCGACTAGTCGAACGTATGTCACTTTCAGACACCGCGTCCAAAATCGACCACCTGAGCGACGAACAGCGCGACTGTCTCGAAAACTGCTTCGAGGCGGCCGAAGTGTGCGAGTGGTGCGCAGACGAGTGCATCGACGAGGGAGAGGAAATGGAGCGATGCATCCGCCTCTGCCGGGACGTCGCGGACGTGACGACGATGCACGCTCGGTTCATGGCTCGAAACTCCGACTACAGTTCCGACCTCGCGGGAGTCTGCGCCGACCTCTGCGAGGAGTGCGCGGACGAGTGCTCACAGCACGACCACGACCACTGCCAGGTCTGCGCCGACGTTCTGCGGGAGTGCGCCGAAACCTGCCGAAGCATGGCCTCGGCGTAAGACGAAAAAGACGCCCGCGCCTCGCTATTTTCGCCGCGTCGATGTCCGTCGTCCGGGTAGAGTCTCGAATTCGAACGTGCGGTTCGAACGGAGACGTCCCGACTGTCCGTTCAGTTCTTCCGGGCCGACCGGAACGACGCCAACTGACGGCGCGCGACCTCCATCTTCTCACCCGGTGCGATTCGGCCCTCGTCCGGGTCGTAGTCGACGACTCCTATCTCGTCTAACTTCGGGAGGTGGATGTGGTGGAGTTTGATCGCGGTCCGGTCGGTGCACCGTTCGGGTAACGCGTCTAAGGGAACTCCCTCTGTCTCCGCCGCGGTCCATCCGGCGAGGAGGCGGAGGGGGAGCGAACGGCTCTCTTCGGCCAGTATCTCGACGATAGCCCGTCGGCGGTCGTTCGCCAGAACGGCGCCGTAGTCGTCTCGGACGGAGGGGGGTAGGGGGTGGGGTTCGGTGACTGCCATGGGACTCTCTCGTTTGAAACGGGTGGGCCTATCTGCAAAAGTAATGTACCTAATATCGTGGGGTCGATAGGGGAGACGACGCCCCGAGAACTCGCGGACGACTCCTCCCGCGCGGAGAACGCTCCCGTGCGAGACGACCTGCTCGCGTTCTCGTCGTCGGACCCCGAGCGGCGAGTTCTCGTCTGTTGTCGGTCTCGGAGAGTCCGTCCGAATATGTTCGGCACAAACGACTGTGCCGTACCGCCGGAACTGCTGACTGTATGAGGAACTCTGAGTCGACTCGGCGCGCGTTCGCCGCGGCCGTCGGAACGGTCGCCGTAGGCGCACTCGCCGGATGCACCGGAAGCGGAAACGAAGGAACGACGACCGAAGGCGAAAGCGGAGGCGAATCGACGGATACGGCGACGGACACACCGACGGACGCTCCGACTTCGGAGTCCGGCGGCGGCGAAGCGTCGTTCGACGGGTGGTTCGACGACGTGAGCAACTACGACGGCGTCGTCGACGAGACGGGAACCTCGGACGTGACCGTCACCGTCGGCGCGAGCGGAAACAACGGTAACTACGCGTTCGCCCCGGCGGCCGTCCGCGTGGACTCCGGTACCACCGTCGTCTGGGAGTGGACCGGCGAGGGCGGCAGTCACAACGTGGCCGCCGACGACGGGTCGTTCGAGAGCGAGATGGTCGGCGAGTCGGGTCACACCTTCGAACACACCTTCGAGGAGGCGGGAACGTACAAGTACATCTGTACACCGCACAAAGCGATGGGGATGAAGGGCGCAGTCGTCGTCGAGTAAAAGCGGCCGCGAACCCACTCTTTTCGGGCACCGCTCCGCTCGGACGCCGCGGCGAGGTTCGACTTCGGTTCTTCTCGGCGCAAAGCAGTGTTGCTTCGAAGGGAGTCTCGGCCCGTATTTTGCGTCATCCTTTCGTCTCGCGGGGTTCTCCGCAGAGAGGAGCGTCCGATGAGCTTTACAGTCCACCTCGACGAGAACGAGAGCGTTCGGCTGACCGACGAGATATTCGACGTTCGCCCGCCCGACCGGGTCGCGTTCGCGGTCCGCGGGACGATAACGATGACCGAAGAACTGCTCGGTTCCTTCGCTGGGGCGACCCTGAACCCGGCCCGCGTCGACATCTCGACGGGCGAATCGGACGCCGTCGGGATCGACCTCGCGGAGCGTTCGTCGCTCCGACTCGAAACGGTGGACGTCGGCGTCGAGACGCCCGATACGGACGACCTCTCGCCGGGGATGGACGCGCTCGGGTCGTCGTCGGAGAACGACGCGGACGACACCCGTCCCGGGGCGATAGCGTTCACCGTGGAAGGAGCGATTTCGGACGTCCCCGAGGCGACGCTCGAATCGCTCTCGGAGGGGTCGCCGACGCTCGCGGCTCTCACCTTCGCCGTCGAAACCCCGGTCAGAAGCGACGGAGGCGCGTCCGACGACCCCGTCTTCCGGTTTAGCCTCTTCGGATACGGAATCGTCGTTCACCGGGACGGCGTCGTCGAAATCGGTACGGGCGGGGGCCTCCTCGACGTCGACATCCCGTGAAAAAAGGAGCGTCCGCGGCGTCCGAACCGAGGGGGAGTCGCCTCAGTCGTCGCCGCCCAACACGCGTTCGGAGACGGGCGTCGACTCGTCGGACGCGTCGGAGTCGACGGACCGGACGACGAACCGCTTTTTGACCACGTCGTAGGCGAACACGACCGTTCCGAGGATGAGAAGCGTGTCCCCGGGGAGTCGCGCCCAGAACAGCGTCTGGATGATGCCGGAGTCGTAGAACGCGAGACTCCGCGAGAACGCGTAGTTCTGGGTAAACGCCGCCTCCAGTTGGAGGAACCCGACCGGGAGGACGGAGACGAACACCATCACCGCGAGGCCGACGTTCCACAGCCAGAACGCGCGGCGGAGGTTCGTCTCACCCCACCTGTCGGGCTTTACGGTGAGTCTCAGCATGTACGTGGCCATGCCGAGTGCGAGGAAGCCGAACGCCCCGAACATCGCCGCGTGCGCGTGGCCGACGGTGAGGTAGGTGCCGTGTTCGTAGTAGTTCACCAACGGGAGGTTGATGAAGAACCCGAGCACGCCCGCGCCGACGAAGTTCCAGACGCCAGAGGCGATGATGAACATGAACGGGAGCTTGTAGGGGAACTCCGTTCCGCTCGTCGCCAACGCCCGGTACTCGTTGATGGCCTCGAAGAGGATGAGCACCAACGGGATGAGTTCGAGCGTCGAGAAGACGCTCCCGAGGGGGAGCCAGATATCGGGCTGGCCGACCCACCAGTAGTGGTGGGAGACGCCGATGACGCCCGAGCCCATCACGAACAGCGCCTCGAACGCGACGGCTTTCTCCGCGGACCGACGCGACAGGAGGTTCATGCTCACGAGCGTCAGCGCGACGATGGCGAGGATGAAGAACTCGAACGCGCCCTCGACCCACATGTGGACGACCCACCACCGCCAGAACTCGGTCGTCACGATGTTGGTCTGCGGGGTGTAGAACATCCCCGCGGTAAAGAGCAGGGCGATAGAGCCGCCCGCGTACAGAATCATGTGCGCCAGTCCGTACGGCGCTTCGCGGTCCAACAGCGGCTTGAACCCGCGAGCGACGAGGACGGCCCACAGGCCGAAGCCACCGAGCAGGCCGAACTGCCAGAGTCGCCCGACTTCGAGGTACTCCAGCCCCTCGTTGCCGATGATCCACCAGAGTTCGCCGTCGATGTACCCCTGCGCGCCGAGCCAGACGCCGGCGAACCCGCCGACGACGACGACGAGGAGGGCTCCGAGAAGCGCGTTCACGTACCGCTTTTGGTTCGACGGTTCGTGGCCCGTCAAAAGCGGCGGGAGGAACAGACCCGCGCCGAGCCACATCGTGGCTATCCAGAGGATGCCGAGGTCCAAGTGGTACGTCTTCGCCAAAGCGAAGGGGAGAAGCGAGAGGATGTCTATCCCGAGCAGTTCGTTCAGCCCGAAGAAGTCCCCCCGCTCGATGTAGTAGTGCGCCAGCAACCCGCCCAAGAACACCTGCCCGACGAACAACAGGGCGGCGACGGGGACGAACCTCGTCGCGGCGCGTTGACTCGGGGTCACCGATAGCTCCGACGGTTTCGGAACGCTGACGCCCTTCGTCTCCGGTTCGGGGAGCTTCACCGACTTGTAGAGCCAGACGCCGATACCCGCGCCCGCGACGAGAAGCACCATCGCGATGACGCTCCACGTCATCGTCCCGGCCGTGGGGGTGTTACCGGCGTCGGGCGCGTACGGCCAGTTGTTGGTGTACGTGTGGTCGGTTCCCGGACGGTCGGTGTGGGCTATCCACGCCGTCCACATCGCGAAGTCGGCGAACCGCTCTGCTTCCTCCTGTGAATCTATCATCTGCGCGGGGACGCCGTGTTCGGCCGACCCCTCGTGATAGCGTTCGACGTAGTCTTGCCGGACCTGTTTGTGAGCGTACACCTCCGCGGCGGAGTACTCGACGCTTTCGCTGCCGCCCATCGACGCGTCGAGTTCGCGTTCGACGCGCGACTCGACTGCGGCCCGTTCGTCTTCGTTCAGGTCCTCGAACGAGGAGTCGTGGCGCTCCCGAGCGTAGTACTCCCGCATGTACTGGACCTTCGAGTCTAACGCCTGTGCGGTGAAGTCCTCGCCGAAGTACGCGCCGTTACCGAGAATCGACCCGTGGTTCATCAGCCCGTCGCGCTGGAAGGCGACCTTCCCCTCGCGAATCTGTTCGTCGGTCACGACGGTTTCGCCGTCCGGTCCCGTCACGTCGTCCGGAATCGGCGGTGCGTTGGCCGTCGAGTACCACGCGCCGACGCCCATGACGACGAGGTTGAAGACGAACACCGCCGCCAGCAGTTTCGCAAGTGTCTGTCTGGTTACCCTCATATCTCGGCGTCTCTCTGCCTTCCACTAAAACGGAAAACGAGGGTCCCGAGGCCTGAGAAGCCGTCGAACATGTTCCGTCGGAGTACGAAGTGGACCGCGACCGGCTCTATCTATCGGAACGGAGACTCCTTGCCGGTCGTCGGTAGCGGAGTCGTTTCGGACTCGATTCTCTGAATTCGAGTACCGTAGTCGAGAACCGTTTCGCGCGAGCGCACTCGTTCAGTTCACCGGCGTCTGCCTCCTCGTGGTGAGTGTGTCGTAT